>JBAVZX010000924.1:0-6830 GCA_049589015.1 Phormidium sp.
AAATCAATTAGCGATGCAGGATGGTATTTATTTCGACGTTGGTTGGAATATTTTGGCTATAAGTATGGGAAGGTAACTATTGCAGTTCCTGCTTACAATACGAGTCAAAACTGTTCTAATTGTGGTCAGAAAGTGCAGAAGTCTTTATCGACTAGAACTCATGTTTGTTGCAATTGTGGGTTTATAGAAGACAGAGATATCAACGCTGCAATTAATATCCTAAAATTAGCGCTATGTACGGTAGGGCATACCGGATCTAAAGCTTGGGGAGATTTGCCCTCTAGCGAAGGTTGGAGCAATCCTGCTCTCGTTATGGTAAGTCTGTGAACCAAGAATCCTCGTGCTTTGATAGCCCTGGAGTGTCAAATTCTGCTCTAAGCTAAAGCCAGATGCACAGCTGGTCAAAAATAGATAATGGGTGCTATCTCTTAAAGGTACTGTTTTGCTAGCTGCGATCGCTCCTGATCTAAATTTCCAATCATTATTGATTTTAGGCGTTTAACATCTGTCAATTTCTGCTATATGGCCCTGATACAGTCTTCCTCACTAGACAAACAAGTGAAAACTCGTACCGTAGGACGTAGTTACCAATCGCTGATTGTCATGTTAATTATCTCCCTGACGCTAGTGGGAGCCCTTGGTAGTCGTCTTGCTTACCTACAATTGGTAGAAGGAACACGCAACCGGGAATTAGCAGAGAAGAACCGGATTCGTTTGATGCCCAAACAACCGGAACGAGGTAATATTTTCGATCGCAAAGGCAAAATCCTTGCCAGTAGTCGTCTCGCACGTTCAGTATACCTTTGGCCCTTAGTCAATAAAGAACCCAATTGGCCACAGACACGCCAACGCCTATCCGAGGTTTTAGGCATTCCAGAAGCAGATATTCAAAAGCGAATCGCCGGAAGCGAAAACTCTTCCACCCTAGTCAGAATAGCTAGAGACATCTCCCCTGAGCAAATTACCGCCCTGGAAGAATCCAGAAACCAACTAGAAGGAGTCAGCGTTGATATTGAAGCCCTGCGGATGTACCCCAACGGCGAATTAGCCGCTCACGTACTCGGTTACACAGGTGAATTAAGCGAAGTCGAACTCTACAAACGCCGCGAAGAAGGATACCGACTCGGAGATATCGTCGGACAAATGGGAGCCGAATATGCCTTTGAATCAACATTGCGCGGCACTTGGGGCGGTCAACAGGTAGAAGTAGATGGGCGTGGGCAGATAGTGCGGATTTTGGGCGAAAAGCCCTCTCAGCCAGGGAAAAACGTGCAATTAACCCTAGACCTGGAATTACAAAAGGCAGCCGAAGCGGTTTTAGGAGAAAATAAAGGCTCAATCATTGCGATGGACCCAAGAAATGGGGCAGTTTTAGCAATGGTTTCTCGCCCCGCCTTTGACCCGAATATTTTTTCCTCTCGGATTGACAAAGAAACCTGGAAAAAAGTCCAAGCAAAAGATCATCCTTTTGTCAATCGATCGCTCCAAGCATTTCCCCCCGCCAGTACGTTTAAAATTGTCACCACCACAGCGGCTTTAGAATCAGGTAAGTTTACTCCAGATACAGTCTTGCAAACTTACCCAGCGATTAGGGTAGGAGGAATTTGGTTTGCTGATTGGAACCGAGCCGGATTTGGCCCATTGGGATTTGTCGGGGCAATGAAGTGGAGTAGCGACACCTTCTTTTACCAAGTGGGGATGCGCGTCGGTGGGCCAAAGTTGATTGAGTGGACGAGAAAGTATGGCTATGGGAAAGAAACAGGCTTTGAGTTGAAAAAGGAAGAAGTCGCGGGTTTAGTCCCGGATAATGAATGGAAGTTGAAGCGGCTGAAATATGAATGGACGGTCGGTGATACAGTAAATATGTCGATCGGTCAAGGCTTCTTACAAACCACACCTTTACAAGTAGCTGTAATGTTTGCCGTTCCTGCCAACGGCGGTTATCGCGTCCAACCCCATATCCTCAAAGATAACGAGGAAGCAAGAAACTGGCGGGAATCCTTAAATATGAAGCCGGAAACCGTGAAAGTCCTCCAAAAAGGTTTACGAGCCACAATCACTACTGGTACAGGGAAAGCCTTGAACGTAACCACAATTCCTCCAGCTTCAGGTAAAAGCGGTACTTCCGAAGTCGGACATGGCAAAAAAGTCCACACTTGGTTCGGTGCTTATGCCCCAGAAGATAAGCCAGAAATTGTCGTCGTCGCCTTTGGCGAACACTCCGGCGGTGGTGGCGGTAGTTTCGCCGCCCCCAAAGTCCTGAAAGTTTTAGAAGCCTACTTCAAGCAAAAAGAAGCCGCCCAAGCCAAGGGAAAAGAAGACAAAAACGAAAGCAAAAAGCAGAAAGCAGAACGCAAAAGGTAGTTTTCACTTGTAGGAACGGGTTTAGCCGATAATTCAGTCAGGACTTACGCAGATGTATAAATTATCTTCCCTGCTCTCCTGCTCCTTTGCTCCCCTGCGCCCCCTGACTGGGGCTGAGATTTTTGGCTTTGTAAAATGTTTCTAGGCTTTGTCTATCCCCTACGAAACGCCAATGCCAAGGTTCGTAACTTACGCCTTGGGAATTATTTTTCGGAAAAGACATCTCAAAACTAAATCGCGGGGCATTTGCTTGCAGCCACTTAAAAGCAGCTGTATTTTCAAAATTAGGGTTCAAGTTGGTTGCAGGGACATTGCCATCACCAATATCAACGGCGTAACCTGTGTGATGTTCGCTGTAACCTGGAGGGGCGCTAACTGATGCTCGTTCAGCTGCTGCTTGACCTCGCTGGGCTTTTACGTCAAAAAACAGGTATTGCTGCTCTGATACTGAGCGAAATCCCGAAATAGGGACTAAAATAATCCCCTGCGCCCTAGCTGCTGCTACCATTGCTTGAAACTTCTGGGCAGCTGGTTGACGTAGCTTAATTCGACCATCGGCGGTAATTGATTGTAATTGTTGGGTTGGTGCTTCTGTGTAAGCAAAATGTCCAGATTCTCCGACAACTATATCAGGCTGTTTGGTTGATGCTTTGTCTGGTTCAACGGCGGTGGGAGTTTTTGGATTAGCTGTACCCTGACTGTTATTAGCAGTAATTATATTGGGTTCTGATGGCTCGGATGATGAGAAGGTGGCAAACCAAAATCCAGCAAACAGAGCAATTACTGCTAGTCCAGTTAGTCCAGGTATGAGCCAGAATTTATGCTTCCGATGCTGGGTTACTGTAGTTGGCGCTTCCCGTAAAGCCTCTGGGATATCTTCTATTGAGGGTACTACTCGCGATCGCTTTCTGGCGAGGTCGGGATTGTCCACGCAGGTCACTCCTACACTCTAAGAAACTTTAGATTTAACAATTGTAAACGCTGAGCGATTATTTGCTAAATCTCAGCTAGCTGTTTTTCTGGGTTAATCTTATCTTTTTTTCTGGCTATAAGATTAATCTTATTCTTTGTACGTAGTTGGGCTTTAGCCCTCTTATGAAACCTGGCTTTATGAGGGCTAAAGCCCAACTACGTACCTTTATGTAAATAAGTAACAACTTGCGTTAAATTAATAAAAGTTAATAAGTTGGAGATTTCTTTTCCATGCGTCCTATTAACACATCAAGTCAACTTGAGTATTTACCTACGGGTACACGCTTAAAATATCATGGGATTGAGTGGCAAGTGGCTGATTATAGTAGCTATGAAGATGCTTATGGCTATGAAACTGAAGAATGGTTATTAAAATCAAAAGTCAACAAAGAATATTATTTATTACGAGAAGTTGATCCACAGAATCGAACTTCTCTTGTTAACTGGTATATTGCGGAAGAGTTACGTCATCCGAAGATCTTTTTACCAGAAAATTTAGAAAATGTTACCGATCGCTTATGGCAAGCTATGCAAGAGCAAGAAATGCCTTACCCTGAGTTGAAAATGTTCGATAAATCTTATTATTTTGAGTCTCGAACTAAAGGAAATTACCAAGATGAAGATGAAGATGAAGATGAAGTTACTTCGCGAATTACTTGGGATTATTGGGACACAAATCATCAATGGAATTTAGCTTTGGAAGCTTGGCAAAATCGGGAGTTGCACGTTTACTCAAGTAAGGTGGTAAAACCTCAAGAGTTTAGCCAAATAATTACTAAATTGCCCCAGGAAGTTAGGTTGTTATGGTTAAGATTAGGATTAGCTTCTGTAGGCATATTTTTGCTAGTTGTGGGATGTTCTATGTTTTTCAATGGGTAGTTAAATCATGGCTTCTTTGTTTGTTGAACAACAGGCTGATGGCATAGCTTTTTATATTAATGGCGATTTACAATTTGATAGTGCTGATGAAGCAATTTATCATGAATATTTGGTGATTCCGGCGATCGCATTAGCGAGACTGAGATTTCCTGATACTGAGTTGCGAGTTTTAATCTGTGGTGGTGGTGATGGTTTAGCGGTGCGAGAAGTGTTACGATTTTCGGAAGTTAGTCATGTAGATTTAGTTGATTATGATTCCGAGGTTTTAGAATTAGGTAATACTATATTTAAACCGTTTAATGCTGGGAGTTTGACAAGCGATCGCTTAACTATTTATATTCAAGATGCTGGGGATTTTATTAAAGAAGTTCCCACTGGTTTGTATCATGTAATTATTGGGGATTTCACTTATCCCACCAATGCAGAAGGTACTAAAGTTTATAGTTTAGAGTGGTTTCAACAAGTTAATTTAGCTTTAGAAAATGGGGGAATTTTTTGCACTAATGGGGTGTCACCAGAAAATCGCACTGCTGGTTTTTGGTGCTTATACCAAACTTTGTTAGCAGCAGAGTTAATGGCTAAACCTTTGCAATTAAATATTCCTTCTTTTCGGCGTTTAGGTTATGGAAATTGGGGATTTTTCTTGACTTCGCAAATTTCCATTGAATCTGCTGAGTTGGAGAAAATTACATTTCCTGAAAACTTGCGAGTAATAAATCGGGAAAATTTGTTATCTGCTTTTTGGTTTGATAGTGCGATCGCGAATATTCGCCATCAAGTAACAATTAATTCGCTACAATTCCCCGAATTGTTTTATTATCTACTAAATCCCCATTGTCTACCAGAAAAAGCAGATAATTCAAAAGTTAATTTTTTAGAGATTCATGAAGTAAGTAATGGTAAACTTGGGAAGAGAAACTGGCTACAATTAGAATCAACAGCTAAAGCTTGGTTAGAACATTTTACAACAACTCAGAACTTAGAAAAAAATCCTCCAGATTTGAATCGATTATTGCCGATCCAGCATCGCTACCATAGCCCAGCAATGCAAAGAGAATGGTTAGGTTACTTACAACAATTATTGGCGGAAATAGATATTAATAAACTGATGAAAAGTACTTTATCAAGAGTACAAGAACTACCGCCACATATATCCAGAGATTTAAGAAATTTATCAGAAAAAATTCGTTCTGGGCAACCTTTAACTAATCTTTCTCCTAGTACCACCCAATTTTTAATGTTGCTTTCAGTGACTTTATTAATGGCTAATTTAGTTACTCCAGATACAGTTTTTGCTAAAGGATATTATGGGGGTAGCAGTGGTTATTATAGCGGAGATTATGATAATTCCGACCCAATTATTTTGGGCGATCGACAATCTTTAGGTTTACAATTAATGCTTTGGGGAGCAGGATTTTTAGTGTTGCTGGGTTTAACATTTGTAACTAAAGTTTCCGATGATGATTAATCCAACTCAGTCAAATATAAGTTTACAAATTAGACTTTTGCAGAGTCAAGAAAAGGAATTATGGGATGATTGTGTAGCGTCAGATCCGCATAGTTGCTTTATGCAATCTTGGGTATGGGCAGATTTTAAAGAATTGGAGGGTTATCAAACTTTTCGCTATGGTTTATTTGCCGAAAATCAGTTAGTTGGAGGATGTATATTTCATTTTTATCCCCATCCAAGTAAAGCGAATTTACTAATGGTACCTGGTGGGCCAATTTTAACATTTCCTTATTTAGAAGTAGGAATAGAGCTATTATTAAAACAGGCGGAAATTTTAGTTAGTAAATTGGGTGCGATCGCACTCCGCATAGAACCATTATGGCAACAAAAACCTAATTGTATTTCCGAATTTGCCCGTGCGCCAGTTGACTTGTTACCTTCAGAAACTCTCTTAATTGATTTACGTCCTTCAGAAACAGAAATGTTAGCCGCAATGAAGCAAAAAGGACGCTATAATTTACGCCTTAGTTGGCGTTATGGAGTCACCACAGAATTTACATCCGATCCCCAAGCAATTCCGGTATTTTATGACCTATTTTGGGAAACAGTAAAACGAAAAAATTTCTTTGGTGAACCTTACAGTTTCTTCATAAATCTATGTTTGACACTGTTTCAAGCTAATATGGCAGAAATTGGTTTTGCGAAATGGAAAGGAGAAGTTTTAGCGGCAATTTTAGTAGTTTATTTTGGCGATCGAGCTACCTACCTTTACGGCGCAAGCAGTCCTATTTATCCACAATTAATGGCATCTTACGCCTTACATTGGGCAGCAATGCAACGAGCAAAAACTAGAAATTGTACTATGTATGATTTTTATGGTTTCACTCGTAATCCTCAGCATAGTTATGCTAAATTTTCGCAATTTAAAAGTCAATTTGGCGGTATAGATATTACAACTATTGGCGCACAGGATTATTTTTTTTATGACCGTCTGGCAGATACTTTAATCGGATTATTAAAAAGTCTTGGAGGTAATGAAGATGAATAGAATGTTATTTGATGCCTTGATGCAATCAGGAGTAATAATTTTAGAATTAGCAGTAGGTTTCGGATTATTTTGGGTAGGACAATTAGCGTATCAAAAGTTATTCCGGCGGATTCAATT
>JBAVZX010000925.1:0-3007 GCA_049589015.1 Phormidium sp.
AATTCTCCTGTGGTAGAGATATAAATTGCATTGTTGCCATAACTGTGTCTAAATCTGAAGATTCTTGAGAGTAAACTTCGTTTAGTTTCGCTAAAGTTTGCTCTCGATTATATCGCCGCAAATATGCTTTCAATGCTTCGGTATATAGTTCGCTGCGAGACATCCCCAACTGTTGAGCAAGTGCTTCTGCTTCTGCAAAAATTGAGTCGGGAAGCGAAATAGCTGTTTTCATAACTCGATTCCTCAAATTATTGGTAATTTAGTTATACCAAATTCATACCGAATTATAAAGGGAGGAAAAGGGCGATCGCAATTTACGATGTTCCAGTTAATTGGCGGTGATAGTGCGATCGATCTCCCTTGGCTAAAGAATTTTGAAAATAGCTTCTTTACTAACAGTTTCGGTTTCTTCACTTTCTTGAATTGCTCTTTCTGATAGTATAGTAATTTTCTGCTCTAAGTTTCGTTGACTCCGCAGCCTTTTTATAAGCTTAGAAGGATCACGCGAAGGTTTCAAATTTTCCTTTTTCAGAATTGCTTGCCAAGCTGTATCAAATTTATATGCCTGCTCTGGTTCTACTGAGTAGATGAAAGAAATTAAACCATCTATCCAAGATAGTAATTCACTTTCCTCACGCTGATCATCACTTTTCTCTATATGGTCTTCTACCCTATACTTATTGATGTCGTAAAGAGTTTCCCTCAATTCCTTTTTTTTCTCTATCAATTCCTTTTTTTTCTCTATATGGTCTTCTAACCCATACTTATTGATGTAGTAAAGAGTTTGCCTCAATTCCTTTTTAACTCTTTTAGATATTCTAGGCATTAAATTATCGAAAACCGTAAGTCCAGTTACATATTGTTTTTGACCTCTTGATTTGCATTTGTATTTATCTGGATTAATTTTAAATCCATAACTTTCAATACATCGAGAAATTTCCTTCTTTTTTGGAATATCATCGCCCGAAAATGTAATATCATCAGCATATCTAGAGTATGAACAACCATACTTCTTGCCCAATTGGATGAGTTGCTCATCTAAATCAGAACAAACCAAATTTGCTAAAATTGGGCTTGTGTTAGCTCCTTGCACTAAGCATCCATTGAAATTACATAATTGAGCAAATATAGATGCTACTTCTTGGCTGCATTGAAGTCTTTCAAAGACTTGGGTAATTTTTTCAATCTTGATTGACTCAAAAAAGTCTTTAATATCTAAATTAAGGATATACTTACGACCCAAATGTAAGGAGGCGTTGGTAACGATTGATCGCTTAGATACAAATCCTTGAACACATTCGGGAAAATCAACCTTTGCTGCAATCGATGTAAGGATATTCTTATGTAAGTTTTTAAGATTGCTATTCACTTCATATACAATTCGAGGATCTGGTCGTCTTTTTCTTGGTACAGTAACTTGTCTGTAATACGTAGAAGGGCAATCAAGAACATTCTGAATGAAAGATACTTGACATCCTAGTACCTTTGCCATGTCCTCTATATTCTCTATATCTGCAAAATTAAATTGAGTCATTATTAACGATCTGAGGGGGTAAGGTTAATACATAGAGGTGTCCTAAAGCGAGTACGACTCGTACCCGCAGATAAAGTTTACGTCCCTCAGATCTATATTGTATTATAGCTAAAAGTAAAATCCTTGTCATGCCTTCCTTAGCGAAAAGGATTCCGGCGATCATAGAAATCTCCTGTTCCATAGTTATGGATAACTCTAACTTTAGGGCTGATCATGGTAAAATTCCTTGCTTGCCACGTAGCTGGGTTTTTATATCTAGGCAGGTCTTGGTCTTCAGCTGATATCGCCTCTTCATAGTCCTTAAATATTGCTGCTATGTAATCTGCTATGGATAAACAGGGTTCTTCTTTACCAGCACTTTCAACTGTAGGTAGACTAATAAATTTGCAACCATCTTTGGATTCGATTTCTTGGACTAATCGTTTTATATTATTTTCTAGTTCGTTTCTACGCTTTTCAACAGAGTTATTATGCTGTTCAAAACAAATGCTAACTTTAAAATTTTTATGCTTGCGTAGGCGATCGTGCATTAATTTACAAAAAAGCCGATTGTACCACTCAATGCCGTCATTGGCACAAAAATCGGACTTTTTACGCTCATAACAGATGTAAGCTTCAAATGGTAGCTTAGAAATTAATTCAATAAACTCACTCTTTACTTCTCTATGATCTTCACAATAATGAAAACCTTTGCTCCGTAAGTTTGGAACACTTGGGATGTCTTTGTAACGCGGTTCTTTTAGTAAACGTTGCTTAAGTTCTTCCAATTTTCTCCTTAAAAATGGAGGATCATTAGTCAAAATACAAGCAATAGCAAGTATCTTTGAATTCTGATCAGTCCCAGTTTCATCCACGAAAAAATGAGGATTTTGATCGACCATAGAAAATTCTTCTTTTCGATGTATATAGACCACTTACAGATTAACAAATAATTTAAGTTTATGCTTTACAAAAACACTGAGATTGTTGGATTACTTGCTAACATATTTTTTTATGATCTGGCAACTGTCTCAACCTTAATATCTACATTTAACGTTTTACGAAGGACATCAAATATAGTAGTTAGATTGTCCATTGTAGGATTACCTTTTGTACATAACATTCGGTGAAGACTTTTGCTCGGTATAGAAGTTTTAATCGCCAGTTCTTCAAATCCTACAGTTGCATTTACAAGCTCTCTTAGTATAAGTCTTGCTGTTTCTGGTTCACCATTGAGAAAAAGGTAAATTGCTTCATCAAGTAAGGCTGTTGCAAATGCAGTGTCTTGCTGAATTCTTGCGTTAACGGTTTCTTTGAAGTTTCTAGTTAATGACATAATACTAAGATATTCTTGAACTTCCATAATAAAATTATAGTAACTTATATGTTACTTTGGGTCAAGCGATCGCTCTCCTACCAATGCGATTCTACATCCAGCAAAATACTAAAATTTAAACATCAGCACTTGTGGCAATAGTCCTATGTCCGTACAAG
>JBAVZX010000926.1:0-3012 GCA_049589015.1 Phormidium sp.
CATCTGGCTCTAATTCTTGGAGAATTTCTTGATACCATTGGGCTAAGTTGGTAGCGGTGGCATCGCGCAACCAGCGAGTTGCTTGATTCAATGCTTCTACATCTGATTTTTGTTGTCGCAGGTGATAGAATTGCATCATCACTAAAGCACTAGCATCTGATTGCACTGTCCATAATGTACTGACTACTTGGGAAACTCCCCGACTCAAAAATGCACTGACTAATCCAACATATTCGCTGGTGATTGTTTGGTTGCCTGTTATGGCGGTTTCGCAAGCGGAAAGGCAAACTAATTGCGAGTTTGCGAAGGAAAGTTTCACTATATTTTCCATTCGTAACCGTTCTTTTTTGGTGAGGCATAATGCGGATTTCTTGGGGGCATGGAAGTTATAAGAACCATGTCCGGTAAAGTGAAAGATAGCGTATCCTTTTGATAATTCGGTTTCTACTGCTGTTTGGGTAGCTTGTTCACTCGGAAGGCGTTTATTGTTGTTGGGAAAGAGGCGACAAATATATTCTGATTCGACTTTGGCAAAGGGTAGGGATGGCAAGGGTTGATCGTATTCTTCACTTTCGCTTTTGGGATCTTCTACGCTGAAAAGTTTGCCTTGATTTTCTGGGTTTTTCCCCTGTGTCATTAACCCAATTTTGGCACTGGGTAAATAGGTAATGGTGAATTGATCGGCAAAGAGGGCGTGAAGGGGAAAGCGGTGTAAGTCGCGGTGGGGAATTAAGATTAAATGGGTGATTCCGGTTAGGGTGGTTTCAATTTCTGGGATGTGGAGAATTTCTCTTAGTTGCTGTAACTTTTGGGGTAAGTTATCGCGCCAGTTGGATGTTTGTTCTGTTTCGGATTTCTTACCTTTGCCATATTCGGTGTATTGTTGATTCCAATCTTTCACCCATTTTTCAAATTTTTCTAGGCGGTTCAGAAAGTCGGTTTCTGGGGTTTCTAAAGTTTTTGGGGTTTCTCCATGTTTAAGAATAAATGTTGTTAAGGCTGCGGGGCTGAGATGCCAGTAAACTATTGCGGTTGTGGGCTGCAAAAGTTGTTGAATTTCGGCATATTTGGGAGATGCAATTTCATCGCTATAGGCAGAGAGTAGCCAAGTGAGGCAGGCATTTTTTCCGGCTTCTGCGGTTTCTAATGCTTCGATGATTTGCCCAGATTGGATGGCGATATCAACGGTTAATTGTTGGAAGCTGGCAAATTTGAAGGCGAGTTGTTCTTTCTTCCCCTGGCTTTTCGATTCAGCTAGTAAACGCCGCAATAAATCTGTGCCATCTCGTTTTAATTGTTCTGCTTCAGGGGTTCGCTTTAAGCTTAACAATGCTTTGATTAAATCTTGCAAAACCTCTAAATGAAGTTCGGGAAAAGCATCTGAAGTTAGGGTTTTGAGTGCTTGATTATAACTGGTGACGGCTTCAGAGTCTTTTCTTTGAAAATAATGAGCTTTGCCAATGGCATGGTTTAATTCTCCCCAGCCTTCAGGGTGTGTTTCTTGGGGGCAATGTTTCAATCCTTCTTGAAAACATAACAACTCCCCTTCATAGCCACGCTGATTTAAGGTTGGATTGGGTATTACAGCGGGAGATCGGGGAAATTGCATCTGTAAAATGGTAGCAACTTGGGAATAATAATAAGGTGAATTTCCCGCTGCAATACCTCTACCGATCCAGGCTTTATGAAAGTCAGGTTGAATCGCTAAAGCTTTGTCATAAGATGTGATCGCTTCTTCAATTCGTCCTAAGTTACCTAGCACCACTCCCCGGTTATTCCAGGCTTGGTGATAGTCAGGTTGAATCGCCAAAGCTTTGTCATAAGATGCGATCGCTTCTTCAATTCGTCCTAAGTTACGTAGGGCCAATCCCCGGTTATACCAGGCTTCGTGTTTGTCATGTTGAATCGCCAAAGCTTTGTCATAAGATGCGATCGCTTCTTCAATTCGTCCTAATCTACCTAGCGCCACTCCTCGGTTAAACCAGGCTTCATGATAGTCAGGTTGAATTGCTAAAGCTTTATCAAAAGATGTGATCGCTTCTTCAAATCTTCCTAATTTCTCTAGCAGCATTCCCCGTACAACCCAGACTTCGTGAAAGCCAGGTTGAATCGCCAAAACTTTGTCAAAAGATGCAACAGCACCTTGTAAATCCCCTCTTTCGTATTGCTGATAACCTTGCTCAATCCATGCCTTTGCATCATCTGTTGTGACATCTGCCTCTATCACTTCACTTGAAGCAACATCATCTAATTGGGGTACTTGCGCCAGTAACCGCCTACCAATTTCCCCCGCTACTTTTCCCAATTCCTTACCGTAAACTTCACCCAGCAACACCATTCGCCGCGCCAACTCCTGATGCTGTTCCGGTGTCGCCTGCAAATTTTCCGCAAAGCGATGTAACCAAGCAATTAATTCCGCATCGTCAATGCGTTTTCCAATTAAAAAGCCAAAAGTATCCCCCCGACTCCACCCTTGATTCACCCCTTCCAGCAGTTCGCTAAATATCACTTCATACTCAAGATCCGTCCGCTGGGGTTTACTTGTCTTCGCTTTCACAGGTGGTAAAGAATTTTCCTCACTCCCCCTTGGCGGAGAGGTTGTTCTCCCAATCCCCAATAAGCGCTGAAAAAACCGTTGGATTCTCCGCCAAATTTGCCGCAGCATTGCTGGTATCCTTGCACTGCTCTTTATTTGTGATTGTAGCGAATTTTAGATTTTGGTAAAAAGTTAATAGAAGGGTTTTGGCTTTCCCCAAAATTCCCGTTATTCAAATGATGTTTTTGGCAATTTAATTTGTGTATTAATTTTTGTAGGGGCGAAGCATTTGGGCGACAATTTTGTGGGGAATCATCAATTTATGTTCCCAAATGCTTCGCCCTGTCTTGGTGACAAATTGTCGCCTTGTTTTGGCGCAAGAATTAAGTAGATATAGGTTGTCTGTGGGGGCTGGGCGAAGCATTCGGATTGTTTTATTTTGGTTGTGTTTCATAAATTTTCGCCTTGTCTTGGTG
>JBAVZX010000927.1:0-7044 GCA_049589015.1 Phormidium sp.
GTAAGTAAGTGAGCATATTTCCCTTGCCTTTAATATTTACTAAACCACGTTCTCGAAATAAATATTTTTGTTTTAAAAGCTTGTAGGTACTTTCTGTAACTTGAACATAACCCGGAATTCCCTGAGATTCCATACGACTGGCAATATTAACTGTATCTCCCCAAAGGTCATAAATAAATTTTTTGGTGCCAATGACTCCGGCGATCACAGGCCCAGTATTTACCCCAATTCTTATACTATAATCTTGACCAGTTTCTTTATTCAACTGCTTTAATGCTTGTAACATATCGATCGCCATATCTGCGATCGCTTCTGCATGATCTACGCGATGGTGGGGAATTCCGGCTGCTACCATATAGGCATCACCAATGGTTTTTATCTTTTCTAGTTGATGAATTTCCGCTAATTTGTCAAACATCGAAAATATGTGGTTGAGTAAATTAACTAACTCGTGAGGACTAACGCGTGCGGAAAGCTTGGTAAAGCCAACAATATCAGCAAATAAGACAGTAACTTCGGCAAAAGAATCAGCAATATTACTTTCTTCTTGTTTTAAGCGATCGGCGATCGGAGAAGGTAAAATATTCAGTAACAAACGCTCAGACTTTTCTCGCTCAGAACGCAAATCTTTTAATAAATTCTCCAAAGTTGCCAGCATCCAATTAATTGACTCAGATAAACTAGATAACTCATCTTTTCCCAACACTAACATCCGCCGGGATAAGTCTCCTGTCGTGCCTATATCTTTTACATCTTGACTCAACTTGATTAAGCGATGTAGAACCAATCTTTCTAAAAGCAATAACGTTACAACACTAAAAACTATTCCTACTAAAATTAAAGAAATAACTAAATAAAGCTGACTAATTTGCGCCTGCTGATAACTTGTGCGGGGAATATCTACCCGCAAAATTAATGCGGGTTGACCATAGATATCCTTTAATAAGGCATATCCACCCATAATTTCTTGGTTTAATGGTTGCACCCAAATCGTATTTTTCTTTGACAAAAACGAACGTGCTGTTTGGAAATCACTTGGCATTTGTTGGTCATTGTAATTCTGAATTGTTAAAGGTAGTCGAGATATTTGTGATAATTTTTGGATATTTTTTTGATCTAAATAACGACCAAATATGAGAGTTCCTCGGCTTGGCCCAAGACCTTCACTTGTTAAAATTGGCTTAGAAGTAATTAACATTGGCATCTGATTGACAATGAGAATGCCATTTAATTGGCTTTTGATATTTTCATGCTTAATTAATAAGCTATTTGGAGCTAAATGCTGATTTAACTCTAGGGGAACTGGTTGCAACTTTTTCTCTGAAATATTGAACGTTGCGCCAAATACTTTCTGCCCGAAATTATTAATAAATAGTACTAAATTGACTTTTAAATTAGCTAGTTGTGCTGGGACAAGATTAGATTCTATAAAACGTTTGTTGCCATCTTGAATAAAAATGTATGTATCATCCCAAGCAGACCAATCATCAAAGCGAGAACTAAAGTTTTCCTCATTTTGAGTGAATATGTTTATCACTCCTTCCACTGTCTGATGGCTACTCTCCTTCTCTGCTTGGGCAAGGCTTCCGAGTAAAATAGTTGAAGAAACAGTGTATAATACACTAATTAATCCAGCTAGAGTGAGAGCAACTGTGACAACAGTTTTGGTTTTTAATTTCATAATTAATGGTGGTTTTTTGAGGCAAGAAAGTTAAGCAAACTAAATAGTTGAATTAGGTTGTTAAAATTTGCTGTGTAACTTGATGAGTGTTCAAGAAGTAAGATGCCCCAAAAAGCATATCTATATTATCCTGCTATTTGGGCTAATTGTACAAGCAATAGTCCTTCTCTCTTCTCGCTCTAGCTACTAGCACAACAAATTGGTATGATTAGAGAAAATTTCCTAATTCTATTTTATACTTAATCCTTTCCCCTTGTTTTGCGATTACGTGCATCTTTAGCTGCTTGCGCTAACTTAACTCGATAAGGGTCAGCATCTTTCTGCCAATACAATCGGTAATTGCGAATTTCTGCACAATGTTCTTCCAAACAACGGTGCCAACCTTTGAACGTTCTAATACTATTTAAACTATCAAATAATCCCCAATTTTCTTCTTGTTGACTGAGTTTAGCAAACTTTCCAAACCCTGGATAATTAGGAGTTAAAACTGTTTCTTTGCGATGCCAAAGAGGAGGATCATTGGAATCAGAATAATCTCGATAACTAACGTGCAAATCTCTTAAATCAATGTGCATACTGGTGTGTAAAGCTGGATGAGGATCTGTATCAAAATTGGGATAAAATAAATAGGAAATTTTTGGTTGTTTGGTGTGAAATTTGATTAAAGTTGCGCCATCCATGCGACCAAGAGTTCTGCTAGCGCAACCTTCGTAAATTCGCAAACGATAGTCAAGTTCTGGCAAGGCGGAAACGTGAACGTAGAGAGCATTAGCGCGGTTACTCCCAATTTGACTGGCTTCACAACATTTGGATAGAATGCTTAAATTGCCTAAACTAAATAACATTCCTTCGGCTGCTTCTTTGGCTTTTCTATAGCTACCGAAAAGTCCTTTAAGGTCTTTTTGGATAACTGGAGGAATATCTTTTAATTTGTGATTTTCATTGAAATTCTGTAAGGCAAGATAAAGTAGTAAATCGGAGTAACGTTTTTCGGTAATCATATCCCATTCCTGTTGGTCAGTAGCTTGTAAAATTACTTGGAAAGCACGACTAATTTTGCCAAATTCTGCTTTTAATTCGGCTTCTTGGGGGAGTTCTCCAGGTAAGGGAAGACGACCTCTTTCGGTGAAGAAGTTCATTAAAGGTTGGAGCAATTCTTGATAGTCTTCAAAGCGTTTATCGATGTATTTAACTCTAGGGGTGGAGAGGCGCGATCGACAACGGGAAGCACGAAAATTTTCCGCTTGAATTGGATCGCGAAAAACAAAATAAATTCCTAAAGCAATGGGAATCGAATCTACTTCTAAAACTTGGTCAATATAAACTTTTAATTCTTCTTGTTGGTAATACTTTTGAAAGGTATTTTTCCGAGTAATAAACCCATCGTTATATGCTACTTGACCGCGCCTTTCATCATCAATTAAAACCTGTGCCGAAACAATTAAAACTTGTTTAGTTAATTCCCAAGCTTTTAGTAAAGCTTCTCGCCGTTCTTTTTGGCATTCAATAACATTAATTACATAACCAATATTGACAACATCAGCAGCAATAATATGATTATAGGGAAAGTAGTAAGGGTCCCATCCATAGCTGATAAAACCTTCTTGAGCAATGCGTTTTACATCACCGCCATAACCACAACCGTAATCAAAAAAGGTAGTATCTTGATTAAAGATATTTGCTTCTAAAGCTAAACGCATTGGACGAGAAATATCTCGACGCACCATTGCGGCTCGGTGGCGTTGAATTTGGGGAAATAGTGATTGGTAGTTGGTAATTGGTAGTTGGTAGTTGTTTTCTTTAAAGTCTAATTCTTCGCCATTTTCTGTAATAATAAATATGCGATGATTGCGAATTTCTATACCTTTTTCGTCTAAACATTGTTGCCAACCTTTGAGCGTGCCAATAAAATTGGTTTTGTCAAGAAGTCCTAATATTTCTTCTTGGCGAGTTAGTTCGGCAAATTCTATGTAATTAGGATATTCAGATGTAACAAAAGTTTCTTTACGATGGAGAATAGGCGGATTCTCAGCAGTTGAATAATCACGATAGTTAATACTGTTATCTTTTAGGTCAACTTGGATACTAGTGTGTAAAGCGGGATGGGGATCTGTGTCGAATTCGGGATAAAATAGGAAAGAAATTTTGGATTCGTTGGTGTGAAATTTAACTATGTTTGCTTGCTCGATTTGTGTGCCTACTATTGCGAGAAAACGGTCATAATGAAGACACAATAAAGGGTCGAGTTTTTCAATTGTCGAAATATGTACGTAGAGAGCATTGGGTAATTTTTTACCGATCGCACTTTGCAAACAGCAAGTTTCGATCGCACCCGGTTCTTCCAAGCGAAAAAGCAGTTCATCGCTGATACTAAAACTAGTCATTGCTTTGCCTCAATCACCTCTCTTTTTGAATAAGAATAACTCTAGTTGGGAAATTTGGATGACTCGCAAACGTATATTTTTAATAACCATTGCTCTGTTACTGATTGTCTTTTCTTGGTTGGGTGTAGCAACTGCACAAAAAGGATTGGTAGTGCGTTCTTTTTCCCGCGATAACGTACCCATGCTATACGTTGCACCAAAAAACCAAGACAACATTCCAGGTGTTTTGGTGGCTCATGGTTTCGCAGGTTCTAAACAGTTAATGTTGGGTTACGCGCACACATTAGCGCACGCTGGATATGGTGTATTATTGTGGGATTTTGGCGGTCATGGTGCTAATCCAACACCGCTAAAATTTGGTTCACTTCAGCAATATATTGATGTTGCGATTGCTGCTTTGTGGGAACAACCGCAAATAGATGCCTCGCGTTTAGCTTCCTTGGGTCATTCTATGGGTAGCGGTGCGGTAATTTCTGCTGCAATTAAAGATTCGCCAAATTTTGCGGCGACGATAGGGGTTTCTCCTACGGGTAAAGGCGTGACTTCTGCGACACCGCGCAACCTTCAGCTACAAGCGGGTAGTTGGGAACCGGGTTTTGTTACAAATGCAGAAAAATTGTTACAAGCTGCGGGGGGAGAAAATCAAAATTTGGCGACGGGAAAGGGACGAGAATTAATTATTGTTCCCAATGCGGAACATATTACAATTTTGTTTCGCGATGCGAGTCACCAAGCGGCGCTTAAATGGTTAGATGCAACTTTTGGGTTGCAAAGTAATAGTAATTATCTCGATCGCAGAATGATTTTCTACGGTTTACACTTATTAGGATGGTTGATTTTATTAGCCGCAATTGCTCCGAAATTGAATTTTAATACTAATAATCAGAGAGTTGCTTGGTTGAGAAGTTTTGCGGGTTTGTTGGTAGCGCCTTTTGTGGCGAGTGGTTTGCTTTCTGCTTTGGATAGTGCGATCGATCTCCAAAGTTTAGGTGGTTTATTAGTCGGCGGCGCTTTAGGTGTGTGGTTCTTTTTTGCGGGTACAATTTGGTTAATTACTATTTGGAATTTCCCCCGTCCTAAAATTCAAAATTTATACTTTGGTTTCGGACTATTTGCATTACTTTGGCTCGCTTTTGGCGCAATGGCGCAAGTAGTCTGGTTACAATGGTGGTTAATTCCTTCACGTTTGTTAGTTTTTCCTATACTTTCTCTCGCTTGTTTACCTTGGTTTTTAGCATCAGAAATCGTACAACAAAATGTAGGAATAGGCAAACGATTAGCTTGGTGGTTTTGCCAAAGTATTCTCTTAATTACAGGGTTAATTGTAGCAGTTTCCCTAGTGCCATCACTCAGCTTTATCTATCTTTTGCTGCCAATATTTCCCTTAGTTTTCGGAGTTCTGGCTTTCGCTGCGGCTCAAGTTAATGATGCTTGGACTTATGCTTTAGGAAGTACTCTGTTTTTTGGTTGGACGCTTGCTGCTGCTTTTCCTTTAGCTGGGTAAGTTATTAATTTTGTCTAACAGTGATATCATCTTACCCAATTATCTAAAATAAGAAATGGTATTGCGTTCCGAATTGATAGCCGAGCTAATAGAAAATGGCATCAGGTGTACACCAGAAAATATAGTTAGGATTGCTAAGTTGACTGATGGTAAGATCGTTTTTTTAGAAACCGGAAATTCTAAGGCTGGTTTGCAACATATACTGGAAAGTCACGCCGCTGATTTTTCCAATAAAGGCATCTCCTCAGAACAAATTCCAGATGCCATAATCACAGCCGTAACCCAAGGTACGATCGTCGGCTATCTAGGAACAGGAAACAAGCCAAGACCTATTTATCAAGTTTCCTTTCAAGGTACATCTCAGTACATTGCTGTGACAATAAGCGAAAATGGTTTTATTGTGGGAGCTAATCCGACATCTTTTATTTAATTCGACAGATTCTAACTATGAAAAAAACAATTAAGCTAATGGCAGACTATGGATGCTATCCATTATGGTGGGTTGATTCGGAGAAAGTGGGAGCGATCGCTCCATCAGAATTACCTCTAAGTCAGGAAACCATCAAACAATTAGAAGCTTGGTCAAGTGCATACGATGCTACTTTAAACCAAGATTACCCGCCTGACTCCGGTTTTTTAAGTGAAAATGATGCTGAAAACTTTGAACGCCAGGGAATCATTCTTTGGCAGCAACTTTCTCAAGAACTTGCGCCTAATTACGAAGTTTTCTACTTCAGTGAAAAATGTCGTCAACTCTTTACCAATCCAAACCAAATTCCTTCACTTGTCTAAAAAAAATATATGCGCCTCGCCTACTTGGAATTAATCAAAATGCGCGATCGCATTTCCTAAATAAATTCCACGCGATCGCACATTTCCTCCGGTTCAAGACACTCCCAAATTAAAACCAAACCATTGATAATTTCACCTATTGATCGAGTATTTTTACGACAGAAAGCAATTCCATTGTGATTAGCACCAGCTTGATTTAGCCGTAAGAAATCTGCATCCTGTGTAAAAATTACTCGTTCCTGAGAAATTGCAAATGCTAGTTGCTCCTCATCTGGTGCAGAAATTAGTCCTACTTCTGGTGTGGTAGTTACATCAATTCCACGCCTTCGTAGGCTATCTGCTATTGAATTACTAACATTCTCATCCAGGTGAAATCGAATCGTTATTGACATTTTGCTTTCTGAGTTTTTGTTGAACCAAAGAAGGAGTTTTAGCTTCTAATTCCCGGACAAATTTTTCATCTTCATCAAGCTGTTGTCTAATTTCTTGTAAATGGTCGTGATAATAAGCCAAAGCAGCATATACATCAGCCAAGGTAATACTTGGATAATGATACACAATTTCATCGGGAGACATTCCCATTCTTTCGTGCCAAATAACAATATCCTGCACTTTAATTCGATGTCCCGCAATCCTTGGTTTACCGCCACAAACACCAGGAGTTATTTCAATATGTTCGGAGA
>JBAVZX010000928.1:0-1856 GCA_049589015.1 Phormidium sp.
GTTTATATGCTCCAAATTCAGGAGTGTATTTTGAACAAATAACTTGCACTTTAACTGGAAATATAGATTTAGTAGCGTTTGAGCAAGCGTGGCAACAAGTAATAGCTCATCATTCAATTTTCCGCACGGCTATTGTTTGGGGTTCTTTGCCGCAGCCTGTGCAAGTAGTTCTTCAACAGGTAGAACTGAAGATCAACATAGATGATTGGCGAGAGTTATCAACACAAGAGCAGGAACAGGAACTACAGGTGTTTCTTGATAGCGATCGACAGCAGGATTTCCATTTTTCCCAAGCGCCATTGATGCGCTTACATCTGATCCAATTCAATGATAATACTTACGAGTTTGTCTGGAGTCATCATCATATATTGTTAGATGGCTGGTCTTTACCTTTGGTGTTCCAAGACCTATTAAATTGTTATCAAGCAATTGCTCAAGAGACAAGCTTCAATTATCAACCATCTAGGAACTATCGTCATTACATTGCTTGGTTGGAGCAACAAGATAAATCTCAAGCCCAAGCTTATTGGCGAGAAAAATTGCAAGGGTTTAGCGCCCCGACACCTTTGATGGTGGATAAACCATTATTAAATAGGGATAAAGGTTATGTCAGTTATGGAGAACAAGAAATTTCTTTAAGTGAAGCAGCGACAGCAGCAGCAGTATCTTTTATCCGAGAACATCAATTGACTTTGAATAATTTAGTGTCAGCAGCTTGGGCTTTGTTGCTGTCTCGCTATTCTCAAGAAACTGATGTGGTATTTGGTGCTACTGTCTCTGGAAGACCTCCGGCTATTGCTGGTGTGGAATCAATGGTAGGTTTATTTATTAATACCTTACCAATGCGGGTTCAATTGTCTTCAAACACAGAATTACTGGATTTATTGCAGGATTTACAGGCGCAGCTTGTGGAGTCGGAACAGTTTTCTTATAGTTCATTGGTGGAGATTCAAGGACTGAGTGATGTTCCCAGAGGAACAGCTTTGTTTGATAGCATTTTGGTGTTTGAAAATTATCCGGTCGATCGCGCTGTCATAAAAGACAATGGTAGTTTTTCCTTCTCAAATTTCCGAGGAATTGAACAAACTAATTATCCTTTGACAGTTGCAGTTGTTCCTGGGGAACAATTGTTATTGAAGGTGAGCTATCATGCCAACCGTTTTGAGCATGATTCTATTACTAGGATGTTGGGTCATTTTCAAACACTTATTAAATCTATTGTCGAAAATCCCAGGCAACCGATTTGGCAATTACCTATTTTAAAGGCAGCCGAACAACAGCAATTATTAGTGGAATGGAATGATACTCAAACTGATTATCCGATCGATAAATGTTTACATCAATTATTTGAAGCACAAGCAGAAAAAACACCTGATGCAATAGCAGTAACATTTGAAAATCAACAATTAACTTACGCTCAACTGAATAGTCGTGCCAATCAATTAGCACATTATTTGCGATCGTTAGGAGTAGGAGCAGATGTGCTAGTAGGAATTTGTGCCAAACGTTCCTTAGAAATGGTTGTGGGATTGTTAGGGATTCTCAAAGCCGGAGGAGCATATCTTCCTCTAGACCCTGAATATCCCCAAGACCGTCTAAAATTCATGCTCACAGATGCTCAAGTGTCAACACTTCTGACCCAACAACCACTTCTTGAAAAGCTAAATGTCACCCAAGAAAATTTAATTTGTTTAGATACAGACTGGTCGGAAATTTCGCAATGGAGTCAAGAAAATCCGATTACTGGAGTGCAACCAGAGAACTTAGCATACATAATTTATACCTCTGGTTCTACTGGTCAACCGAAGGGAGTAATGCTTTGTCACCGCAACATTTGCAATCATACATTTTGGATG
>JBAVZX010000929.1:0-6001 GCA_049589015.1 Phormidium sp.
AAACAGAGTAATCCCGTATATTTATTGTCATACAAAAGAGTACACAATGCTAATAAGCGTAGCGTCCCTTCTGAAAGCACTCTCGATGAAAATTCAATTCCATCATCTCCTTTGATTTTGACAATAAATTGCTGATTTGCCTTGTCATCATAGACATTAACTTCTGTCACGTTAGGCAAAATATTATTCAAAGTTCGAGAGATATCTGTTAAATTATATTCGTCATCTTGTTTGAGCCGATATAAAGCAGCAGCTAAATTTTTACCAGTAGATGTAATTTTATCTTCGGCAAAACTATCTTTGCGAGTAGGTTGGCGCAAATCTTCCGGGTTGAGTTGCAATAATTTCCAACTTCGCATCTCTTCTTTAGCGGCAAAAATGTGGGGATAATCCGTAGAATTCACTCTACTTAAAGCAGTTTGTAATAGATTTTTTGTGGTGAAGCTTTTTTGATTGCCACCTTTTTCATCTTCAGTAACTCCAATTGTAGAAATCCCACGATCCTCTTCAGTAAAAATGTAATATTTTTGATACAATTCAGGGAAAAGAACGTAAACTTGTCCGATACTTGGTCGCCAATATTCTACAAAATTTTCAGGGATATATTTTTTAACCCAATCATCTTGAATATGGTTTAAGCTTTTTAAAGCTTCATAATCTATTAGTAGATCGTCAATATTTTTTTCATTGATAACTCGTCTAATTTTTAATTGATATTCCAATCGTGTATATTCTAATTTAGCTTCTTCACCCCAGTTATCTTGGACTGTAGGATTAGCTAACATTTCGACAGTAAATTCCATTTCGGAAACGTACTGATTCTCTCCATATTGAGTAAACAGTTCTTTAGGATCTCCGCGTTGTTGACGGAAAGCTGTTTTCAAGTCGTTTTCTGCCAAACTTGCCAAAAGTTGTAAAGCATCAAATAAGTTGCTTTTCCCCGATGCGTTTACTCCAGCAATTACAGTCAAAGGAGTAAATTCCATTTCAAAGTTATGAAATGATTTGAAACCGTTTATTTTAATGTAAGTTATCATCTTGTTAATTAATTAAGTACAGTCACTTTTTTTATCGAATATATCTGATTTTAACTTTTATCTTGTTTCCCAACTCAATCTAATTATAATAACATCTTTTGTATTTTAGTAGAATTCTAGGGTGGGTCAGAACAAAAATTTATTGAGGAAACAATTCAGTTAAATGTCTGACGCACCCTACTATACTGAAGCGATCGCACCACCGAAAACCAACTTCTAATTAATGCCAATAGATCCCCTTCTCCAGAAGCTTTAAAACGAATAAACACTTGATTAAGTAATAATGCTTAAAAAGTCTCAATATGTTAACCCAATAAAACCCACCCTCGTCGAGTGTTACACTGAAACTGGTAATGCCCACCAGTCTTAAAAACCAAGCGCAGCGCGAAACTGGGAAGCAAGTCGTTTAGCTCAACCCAGATCCGCAGCCCCCTAACTAAAAAACCCGTTTTCAAGGGCGGAGTTTTGTAGGTGGAAAATCACATAAACCCCCTCCCTAGCTGTGATAGATTCTGGCTTAAACAACCAAGAAACTACAGCAATAATCTTAACCAAGGCAAACAAACAGCCTGAGTGAACATGACCCCATTCCCACCCCAGGAGCCAAAAGTTGCGATTCGTCCCCTACAACGCCGGGACTTAGAAGCAATATGTGCGATAGCAGACGCTAACGCCAACGAAAAAATTCTCATTCAATCCCCAGAGGCAAACAACCTCGACAAAGTGAATGAGACAAAACATTACCTAGAACAACTTAACCAACGCTACGGGCTATGGAAAATTTTAAGTCTGTTTCCTAACCCATTACGCTACGAATTATGTGCTTATGTTGCTCAGGAAGAACAACAAGTTAGGGGCATGATTCAAGTTAAACCATTTAATCGCACCCGTAGCACATGGCGAGTAGAAAGAGTAATAGTCGATCGCCAAACCCGCAGCCCAGCAGCAGGTTCCCTCCTGCTACGCCACTGCTTTGAAACCATCTGGGAAGCACGCACCTGGTTGCTAGAAGTCAACATTAATGACAAAAATACTCTAGCCCTGTATCGGCAAAATGGATTTCAGCCATTAGCTCAGTTAACCGCCTGGGAAATCTCACCATCATTATTAGCCGAACTCCAAGAACGCGAACCAGATTTACCCAACTTGCTCCCAGTCAGTAACGCCGACGCGCAACTGCTCTATCAATTAGATACAGCAGCAATGCCACCATTAGTGCGCCAAGTATTCGATCGCCACGTCCAAGACTTTAAAACAGGTTTCTTCAGCGCCCTCATCGAAGGAATACGCCAATGGTTCAGCCAAACCGAAGTAGTCAGCGGTTACGTATTTGAACCCCAGCGGAAAGCAGCGATCGGTTATTTTCAAATGCAACTCAGTCGCACCGGAAACGAACCCCACAAAGCTGAATTGACAGTTCACCCCGCCTATACCTGGCTTTATCCAGAACTGCTCTCTCAAATGGCACGCATCGCCCAAGACTTCCCCGCCCAACCCTTACAACTAACCTCAGCTGACTACCAACCAGAACGGGAAGAATTTTTAGAGCAAATCGGCGCACAAAGAATCGCCCATACTCTATTAATGTCACGTTCCGTTTGGCACAAAATACGCGAATCTAAATTTGCCTTGGAAGGACTGCAACTCTCAGAAATGTTGCAAGGCTTACAACGCTCTCGTCAACCAGCCCCCGGACGAATGTCTTGGTTAAAATCTCCTCGCCAACTAGCTACCCCAGAATCAGCCCCCTCCCACACCTCAGCTGGAGAAATGGCTACCAACTACGACGGCGCAGAAGGAGAGCAGGGGAGCAGAGGTGCAGGGGAGCAGGGGAGTAGAGGTGCAGGGGAGCAAGGGAGCTAGAGACAAGGGGGCAAGGTCATTAGATAATCTCTGAAATCTCTGAATCTTGACAAACAATCTCTGGACAAAATCCGCCCCTACAAACTCAAAACTTAAAACTTAAAACTTAAAATCTATGACCGAAAACCAAAACCTCTCCTCTGCCCCCCTGCCCCCCTGCCCCCCTGCCCCCCTGCCCCAAATCTCTGCACTGGGATTAGATATTGGTCGGAAGCGGATTGGGGTGGCGGGGTGCGATCGCACAGGTTTAATTGCCACAGGATTGACCACCATCGAGCGCAAATCCTTTGCCGACGACATCGCACAATTTCAACAACTAGTAGCAGAACGAGAAGTAGAAATCTTAGTTGTGGGATTACCCTACTCAATGAATGGCTCCTTGGGCTACCAAGCCAAACAAGTACAAAAACTTGCCCGTAGTTATGCTAAAATCCTAAACTTACCTTTAGAGTATGTAGACGAGCGATTAACCTCCTTTCAAGCCGAAGAACTGCTCAAAGCCGAGAATAGATCCCCCTCAAGAAATAAAAATTTAATAGATCGCAAAGCCGCAGCAATAATTCTGCAACAATGGTTGGACGAACGTCGTAAACGACAACAACACTCCCCTCCTTTGGAGCCTAACCATGTCTGAAAACAGAGAAAACGGATACTCTCAGGAAGAAGAAGATATCGTCAGCTTGGTAGATCAAGCAGGACGCGAACTTCTCTGCTACGTAGAAGAATATATTGAGCTAGACGAGGAAGAATATCTGGTTCTGCTACCAGTTGATGCCTCAATCGATATTTTTATCAGCGATCCAGAAGCTGAGGAATTATCAGTAGTCCAGGAAGAGGCAACTCTTGAGAAAATATACCCGATCGCTCAAGCTGTCCTAGCAGAAAAAAACCTCAAACTCAAACGCACTCCCTTCGTCTTGACAGTAGAAGGCGAACTGCCCCCCGTTGACGAAGAAAACCTACTAACATTGGAAATTCAAGACGAAGAAGCTAACCCCATGCAACCTCCAATAGAACCAGAGGAACTGCAATTACTAGCTAGTTTTTACGATGAAGAACAGGAATACAGCATCTACACTCCTTTAGCTCCTTTGGTTTTCTTCGGTCGTTTTAACGAAGATGGCAAAGCAGAACTACTCGCTGATGACGAATTTGAGCGAGTTAGACCTCTGCTCGAAGAGCAATTGTTTAACCAAATGGAATGAAACTGTAGGTGATTAGTCAATAAGTCATTTATTTGGTTCGTATCCTCCACAGGGGCTTGCCCCTACCATTAGTGAATAAGTGGCTAAATACTAATCACCGATGTTGTTTTTCCCTATAGATGCTAATTGCAGATGAGCATTGTGCAACGCTTCTCTAAACCTTTCTTCTATCTGGTACTATTTCCCGCCGTACTAGTGCTATGTGCTTGGCAAGGTTGGGCTTGGTGGAGTTGGGCGACAGCACCACCTGTACCTAAATCATCTCCCACAGCAGCATTAGACGCTGACAAAACAGTGCAAATTCGCATTCCCCCAGGTTCTACTAGCAAGCAAATAGGTAGTTACTTAGAATCAGCTGGGTTAATTCGCTCTAGTAATGCTTGGGATCTTTGGGCACGCTGGCTAAATACCCAAAATAAAGGTGTGTTTAAAGCGGGGACTTACCAGCTTTCACCCACTCAGTCTTTAGCAGAAATTGCAGAAAAACTTAGTCAGGGTAGTGTAGTCCAAGTTAGCTTTACGATCCCGGAAGGTCGAAATCTCAAGCAAATGGCTGCTTATTTTGAATCGCAAGGGTTTTTTACCGCCCAAGAATTTCTCGCCGCTACTAAGCAAATTCCTCGCGATCAATTTCCTTGGCTACCCAGTGGTCTACCTCATCTAGAAGGCTTTTTGTACCCCGACACCTACCAAATAGCCACCGGAGGCACCACTCCCCAAGCAATTATCAATATCATGCTAAAACGGTTTGAGGAAGTGGCTCTGCCAATCTACCAACAAAATCCCCAACAAACTAAGCTTAATCTTCTTCAATGGGTGACTTTAGCCAGTATTGTAGAAAAAGAGTCGGTGATTCCGGCAGAACGTCCCCGCATTGCAGGTGTGTTTACCCAACGCCTGCAAAAAGGCATGAGGCTGGAAGCTGATCCCACGGTTGAATATGGATTAAATATCCAGCAAACCGCCGATCAACCCCTGACTTTTAAGCAAGTTAGAACACCTTCTCCTTATAATACTTATCTGAATCGTGGTTTACCACCAACCCCGATCGCTAGCCCAGGAAAAGCTAGTTTACAAGCTACCCTGAATCCTGAAAAAACCGACTATTTGTTCTTTGTGGCTCGTTACGATGGTACTCATGTCTTCAGTCGCACCTTAGCAGAACATGAAGCAGCAGTGGCAGCGATCCGCAAACAAAGAGTACAACAAAACCAGGGCACAACTGCTCAACCAAATTAAAATTAGTGATTAATTTGGCAGTAGAAGAATATACAGTGATGAGTTTTTTTGCCAGCAGTTTTGGCTCAGGCAAAACTCATCACTAAAAATTCAAAGATCAGCCCTTTACTGATGACCAATTACCAAATAAATTCTTATGTCTTGGGGCGCACTGTTACAGCCTGACTTAATTTTAGAAGGCACAATTCTCCGTCTGACACCAGAAATTCTAGAGCATTATCAGATCAAGGGTTTGGTGTTAGATGTGGATGAAACTTTAGTACCTGTAAAAGTTACTCAGGCTTCTGATGATCTACTACACTGGGTCGAAGAAATTCGTCAAGTAGCTCAACTTTGGCTGGTGAGTAATAACTTAAGCGAATCGAGAATTGGTAGAATAGCTCAATCTTTAAATCTGCCCTACATTTTTGGTGCTAGCAAACCTTCTCGCCGCAAACTGCGAAGGGCGGTTTCGGAAATGAATTTGCCCATAGAACAAGTAGCAATGGTTGGCGATCGCTTATTCACTGATGTCCTAGCAGGTAATCGTTTGGGAATGTTTACCATTTTGGTAGAACCGATCGTCCCTACCGGAGAAGCAATTCAATCTTACCCAATTCACACTCTAGAAGTCTTTTTGTCCCAAGTTCTCGGCGCAACTATCCCCGCGAAAAAACG
>JBAVZX010000930.1:0-3156 GCA_049589015.1 Phormidium sp.
GTTAAAGACACGGAACTCGCCTGGGGCTGCTGGATTTGCGATCGCCAATTCTACACATCTTACTGTATCTCGAATATCCAAAAATCCCCTGGTTTGACCACCTTTTCCGTAAACTGTAATCGGGTGATTAATTGCTGCTTGAATGCAGAAACGGTTGAGGGCGGTGCCAAATACGCCGTCGTAGTCTAGGCGGTTAATTAGCAGTTCATCCATGCCAGTTTCTTCCGTCAGCACGCCGTAAACGACTCCCTGATTTAAGTCTGTGGCACGTAAACCCCAAATGCGGCAGGCGAAATGGATATTGTGGCTATCATGCACTTTGGAAAGGTGATACATTGACCCAGGCTGCTTAGGATACGGTAAGGTATCTTTGCGTCCGTTATGCTCGATAGTAATGTATCCTTCCTCAATGTCTATGTTGGGTGTACCATATTCACCCATTGTTCCTAATTTCACCAAATGACAGTCGGGGAAATCTTCCTTCATGGCATAAAGGATGTTTAGTGTCCCCGTGACGTTGTTGACTTGGGTCAAAACAGCGTGTTCGCGATCGATCATGGAAAATGGTGCGGAACGCTGTTCGCCGAAGTGGACGATCGCATCTGGTTGAAATTTGTGCAGCGCTTTACTGAGAAAATCGTAGTTGGTAATATCACCAATCAATAAATCGATGTTTTTCCCTGTAATATCTTGCCAACGCTGGAGGCGTTGCTGAATAGGTGCGATCGGGGTTAAGGTTTCCACACATAGTTCTAAATCCCAGTGTCGCCTTACTAAGCTATCTAGGATGCCAACTTCATGACCTTTGTTGGAAAGATAAAGTGCTGTCGCCCAACCACAATAACCGTCGCCACCAATAACCAGAACTCTCATCTTGATCTTGTTAATCCTGCTTGCTGACACTCGCTAAATGTACCAGGTTTGTGTACCCTTTCATCCACTTAAGTCAATTTCTGGCAAGAGATGTACAAAGCCAGATGGACAAAGGGATAGGAGGGTAGGGAAAATTTTTAAGTTCAGGGAAATTTACATAAATTTTTTTAAACTTTTACTTCGTCAGCGAAACTTGCCCAACGCACGAAGTAAAATGGGCCAGCAACGGAACCCCAGATGTGTTCGTCGGTTTGGGGGTCACGTCCGCGATCGAGGCTGGTAAACTTTTCTTCATCTATCTCAAATTCACTATCTAAGTAAGTGGTTTGACCTTTGCGAACCACTATGCAACCTTTACCTGGTTCCACCTTGCCTTTAAAACTGCTGCCAGTCCACTCTACGATCATGTTGCAGCCTGGTAATTTCTCTAAATTGTCAATTTTGAGGTTTTCTAGCCGTTTCCGGTCACGGGAAGCGCCGTAAAATTCCGCTTCTGATTTGAGGGTGTAATTTTCAATCTCAATCCGATCGCTTTGCTTGACTAATTTCAGCACTCGCAACCGATAGGGGTCGTTGAGCGTGTAATCATAAGCTTGTTCCACAAAGAAACTTACACCAGAAAGCAGTTCTAAGGGCAAAGGACGCATACAAACGCGAATATGGGCGTAAAATGGCGGATTTTCAAATGCTTGCTCTTGATTACTAAAGTCTGCTGCCATCCAGCGAGCTAAGGTGGCTATGTCGGTAGAATGGGTCATTTTATAGTTAAACAGTATTCACATAGTCCCAACTATTTTAAAGCAGAAGGCTTTTCTGTTCTGATTCCCATTCGGTATAGATTCTGCAAAACTTGAATCTCAACAATTTTTTTGCCTGCTGCTTTCATAAGTCCTAGAAGCAACTTTTCTTTTGTCCAAAGTCCAATTTTGAGTAACGGCCAACAAAAAGCCGGGCTCATGACCCGGCTTTTTGGGTCTGCGTCGTCTCGATTCAACAGCCGTCTGGTCCACAGAAACTGTGACCGTACAGTACCTCCGCGTCACAGATATAGATCATGCCCGCAAAATCGAGGAAAAACTTCACTGCGACCTGATCCGCAATATTCTCAGCCATATCCCGATCTGGGGTGAGCACCTCGAATTTTATATTCGCCTGGGTGTCAGAAACACTGGGTTGTCCCGTCGAGCGCACGTTGCGACTGCCTTTACCGCCCGTTTCCAGAACCGTATAACCAGTTGCCCCGGCTTCTTCGATGATATGGGCGATCTTTTTCAGCAGAATCTTTTCAGTGACGATGACAAGCTTTTTGGCTGGCTTGGCCATGTTGGTTATCTCCTTACCTATGTATCTTGATCTTGTATATTGATCTATTTGGTCTGCCGAGCCAAGGGAGCGGTGACAGACCGCGGCCCGTCTGGAATTAGCCGCCGCCTATCGCCTGGGCGAGACCGAGGAAGAGAGGTATTGCCAAGCCGATCGCAATGGGTGTACCGATGGCTGTGGATGCGCCGATGTAGGCGGAGGGATTGGCCGACGGAATCCCGGCTCGCAACGTGGGTGGGCCTGAGATGTCTGAACTGGAAGCCGCGATTACGGCCAGGATCACAACACCGCCTAGACTGAATCCCGTGGCGTAGTGGGCAATCATGCCGAGACCGAAGGCGATGAACCCATGCAGCAGGGGTGCCACTACGCTATACACGACGTACCACTGGGCCACCTTACGCAGTTCGCCAATCCTTGACCAGGCTTCCATACCCATGACCAGCATCAAGACCGAAAGCAAGCCGCGGAAGAGGGGATCGTAGAAGCTTTTATAGACACTTTCTGGCTGGGTGAACAGGCCAAGAGCAATGCCGAGCAACATTGCCGATAGGGCAGGCCCCTGAAGGCTTTCCTGTATGATCGGCCATATTTTGACCCGATTATCCGCAGGCTCCTGCTGCTTGCTGAGATACTCCTGTCTACTGCTGGGATAATCGCTTGCTACAACGGGCTGTTTGCTGAGAGACTCGCCTGCTGAACTACGCTTCTTCTTGTTGAGATAAATGTTGGCCACCACAATCGCCGTTACGAGCGCTGGGATATCCATGAAGGGATAGAGTGCGGTAGCCCATGCCTCGTATTGGATGTTTTGTTCTTCCAGTAGCGTCAGGGCAGCGGCCATAGTAGAGCCACTCACAGCACCAAACAACCCCCCGGTCGCAATCGCATCTACGGTTTTGACCTTCGGCAGATTGGCCAAAGTATAGCGTGCGATGAATACAACAAGAACCCCTACTC
>JBAVZX010000931.1:0-4171 GCA_049589015.1 Phormidium sp.
CCCCAACCAATAATAAAGGTAAATAATATCGTCAATGATAAGTTTAATAAAGGCAACCAGTAAGGGGTTAGTTGATCGGTTTTTTTGATGAAGATTGGTTTGGTTATTTCGGTGACTGCGGGGGAAATTATTGTGGCGGCGATCGCAGATGTTCCTAATCCAAAGCCCCAGGTTTCTACTGTTTCTTGAAATTTGCGATCGCGTTCTTCTTGGGAAATTTCTACCATGCCTCTAATCGCGTCAATATATTTTTCTCGCACTCTTAAACCAGGGGCTAAACTAACACAATCTTGTTTGATTTGTTCTTGATAAGTTGGGGCAATAAGTTGGGCGAATTTTTGCCAGGAATCGAGTTTAGTAATTCCGGTTTCTTTTGTTGCTTCTTTGTCGATTAGTTCTAAGCGTTTCTGATAGTTTTTTAGGTTGATTTCCAAGGTTTGTTGTTGCGCTGCTAACCCTTCTATTCCGGCGGTATGTTTGGCTAAGGTTACTTGATTGGTGTGTAATTCTATTTTTAACTGTTGCAAATCTTTATCGAGTAGGTTAAAATTTGGTAAGTATATTTTTACTTCGGAAATAGCATCGGCTGGTAAGAATAATTCTTCTTTGTCCAGGGATTTTTTTAGAATTCGGCTGTTGCTGTAAGCCCAGAGTATTTTATGCCGATAATAGAACGATCGCTGCCAGTCGGCGTAAAATTCGGCAAATTTATCCATCCGATCTCTGTCGGGACAAATACATATTAATAAATGGTCATTTTCAGTGGTAAGGTTTGTCCAATCTTGGGGTTGATGCCAAGATTCAAAAATATAGGAATCGATAAATCTATTTAATTGAAAGCTTGGTTCATTTTCAGTATTTGTGAAAGCTTTATATGCTGCGATCGCTACTTTGTGGTAATCTGAATCTTGGCGGGATTTTAAGTAGCCTAAAATCAGCCAAGTTTTGCCGATGTTGCTTCCTGTTTCTAGTTTGTTTTTGAATTTTTGTAAGCAACTGAGATCTTGAGGGTTAACTTCATCTTTGGTAGAACAGGCGGCTAGCAAGCTATCAGTATCGCCCAAGCGATCGCACTGATAAAACCCTGTCATTCCTTCAGCAGTAAAAGTATAGTTACCATTTTCATCTGCTTCTGGGCTAAGTTGCAGACGTTCTCGCAAAGACAACCAACTTTTATTTGCAATCGAAGTTTTGTCTGCGAAAGTTTCTGGCAGATGATAGGCAAATAGAAATAGATGGGGATAGATTAGCAAATTCTGCACAGTTGTTCCGCCCAATCATATACATTATCTTTTTTATCGGGTTCAGCTTCCGGTAATTTGGCTTGAAATTGTTGGTAATCTTCTTTTAATTGGGGAACGGGATCTGATTCAAAAACTCCGGCTAACCTTTCCATCAACTTTATCACCCCTGTCACCGGAAGGGAATCATTATCGATTTCTTGGTTAATGCTGCTTGCTGATGAAGTGGTATTGCTTTTTGGCAGAATTACTTTATTTTTGAGGTTGGCATGATAGCGGTTGGTAAATTCATCATAAGCATCATCGTAAATTGCCCAAAAAGTTTTGTGCTGTGCTAATTTTCTCAGGCGAGATACGGTAGTAACTGGATTTTCGATTAAACTTTTATCTACTAAAGGCGCTGACTCCGATGCAGGTAATTTTACTACAGCGACTAAACAAGATTGCAAAGTAATTAATTCGGTGTTTTTCATACTTTACCAGTAATTGTAAATCCAGCCCAGTAATAAGGATTTTGGTAAGGAGGCTGGTTTAATTCCATTTTATCAACATCTCTTTGAATGATTCTCGCCAAACTTCGCAGGTTTTGCCAGCAACCGTAGTCTTGTTCGCACAATTCATCAGTTGCTAATTGCAGATACCATTCAGCAATTTGGGGATAAGTGACAGTACGAAGCCAGTTTTGTGCTTCTTGAAAAGCGATAGGAGGTGTTTCCCCTGCTTTTAGGCGACGGTAAAATTCTACCACCATCAAAGCAGCAGCATCTTCTCTCACACTCCAAAGGGTACTGAGAACATAAGCTGTTCCTTTGGCGAGAAAACCGCTGACTAAACCTACAAATTCGTCTATTAAATTGCTTTTATTTGTCAATCCGGTTTCGCAAGCAGAGAGGCAAACTAAATAATAGTTAGGTATGGGCAAATCGAATATTTCTCGCAGGGTGAGACGTTCATCTGTTAAAGCTAAAGCTGAGTTGGTGGGAAAATTGAGATCGTGTTCGCCATGTCCGGTAAAGTGGAAGATATCAGCACCCTTTTTCATCGCCTCTACAACTTGATTTTTAGTAGCATCTGCGCCGATGATGCGAGTGGGAGTAGGGTGGCTGTAAAAATTAGCAATTAGGGCAGCATCTATTTCGGCAAAAAGTAATGGTTCTTGGGTTTCTGGATGTTCGATACTGAGAAGTTGGGCGGGAGAATTGTGATATTGTCTGTTTTGCAATTCGATGCCAACTTTTAAACTGGGGAGATAAGTAATTGTAAAACCTTTTTCCCGCAACAGGTAATGCAGGGGTAGCAGGTGCAAGTCTCGATGGGGAATCAATATTAAGTGAGTAATTTCATCGCCGATCTTTTTTAATATGGGTTCAATATCGAGTATGTTTCCCAACTCATCCAATCTATCCGCCATTTTATCTCGCCAAGTATCTTCTTCTTCCTTCGCGCCCTTCGCGTCTTTGCGGTTCAATTGATATTCTTCTTTCCATTCTTTCAGCCAATCTTCAAATTTTTCTAATTGCTTAACGGTAGCTGCGGGATTTTCTGGGGTATTTTCTACCCAGTGAATCTGGGGAGATCCCCCCTTACCCCCCTTAACAAGGGGGGGATAAGAGTTATTTAGATCTTCTTGAGAAGAGGCATCAATTTCTCTGAGTTCGCCTTGAGAAGAGGCATCAATTTCTCTTAGCCCACCTTGGGAAGGGGAATCAATTTTTCTTAGCCCCCCTTGGTAAGGGGGGTTGGGGGGATCTAATTTGATAATAAAAGTAGTAATGGCAGCGGGGCTGTAGTGCCAGTAAATTGCTGCGATACCGGGAGAGAGAAATTGTTCAATTTCGGGATATGGTAGCGGCGTTTCTTCCGTCATTCCCACATAACGGGATTCGCGCAACCAACGCAAGCAGAGATTTTTCCGTTTTTCGGCTAACAAAAGTGCTTCTTGTAGTTGGGATGACTGGGCTAAGAGCACAACTCGTAATTGACTGAATGTGGCGAATTTGTTGGCTAACTGGATTTTCCTCTCTGGTGAATCTGTTTCCAGTAGCAAGTTTTCCAGCATGGTATCGCCAATATCCAAACATAGCTGAAATTCATCTTGGCGGTTGAGGGCGTTACAGACTTTGGCTAAGTCTTGCAAGATTTCCAGATATAGTAACTGGAAGCGGGGGCTAACTTGTTCGCCCAAAACTTCTCCTAAGATGGAAGTTTGGGAACCGGAAAGTGTTTTTAGGGCGGTGATATAACTGTTTCTTGATTCGCGCCAGTAGGGGTAGGGATTTGGTTGTCGTTTTCCGTAATCATAGTGGGCATTGCCTTTTTCCTTATGCAAGGCGGCGCAACCTTCCTGATAGTCGCGTGTCTCTGGTTGGAGAGATTGCAAACCCTCATCCCAGTTTTGCAATGCTGCTTGATAGCCGTGTAAGTCATAGATTGCCCAACCTCGATTTGCCCAAGCCATCCAGAATTGATTGTGCGTTATTTCTAAAGCCCGGTTGTAGGCTTCGATCGCTTGTTGGTACTGCCCTAAGTTTCTCAGCGCAATGCCCAAACCATTCCAGGCATCGTGGAAGTTAGGGGAAATGGAGATCGCCTTTTGATAAGCTTCGATCGCTTGTTGGTACTGCCCTAAGTCACTCAGCGTAATGCCCAAACCATTCCAGGCAATGTGGAAGTTAGGGGAAATCTTGATCGCCCGTTGACAAGCTTCGATCGCTTGTTTGTACTGCCCTAAGTTATTCAGCGTAACGCCCAAACCATTCCAGGCAATGTGGTAGTTAGGGGAAATGGAGATCGCCTTTTGAAAAGCTTCGATCGCTTGTTGGTACTGCCCTAAGTCATCCAGCGCATTGCCCAAACCATTCCAGGCATCGTCGTAGTTAGGGGAAATGTCGATCGCCCTTTGATAAGCTTCGATCGCTTGTTGGTACTGC
>JBAVZX010000932.1:0-8258 GCA_049589015.1 Phormidium sp.
AGTATATACTTTATTGGGTACACTATATCAGACAAAAGCTGAAAATAATCAAGCAGAACAATATTTTCGGAAAGCTCTTTACTTAAATCCAAACTATTATGAAGCCTTGATTCAGCTAGCTCTACTAAAAGAGCATCGGGGAGATATTGCTGGGGCAAATATCCTTCAGCAACGTATTCAAAAGTTACAACAAACAGGGAATAGGGAATGAAGAATGAGGGATAAAGGTAATAAATAAGGGGTTTTTAAATGTTAGAGCTTAATGATTTTAAAGACTTAAAAATTTGGCAAATCCCCGTTCCCTGTTCCCTCTCCTAAATTGTTAATTTAGCAAAGTACAGGTAAAAAATAAAGGCAGCAATTATGTTGGACAACATCTTAAAAGAGCAATCAATTCAAGGTCGCATGAAGACAGCTTTCAACTTCATGGGACTTTTAGTTCTGATTGTGGCATTAGTTGGCTTCACTGCAACCATTCGCTTAAGTAGCAATATAACTACTATAGCTGATAACAGTTTGCCAAGTTTAGTTGGTTTATGGAAAATCAACGAAGGGCAAACTCAAATTGAATCCTCTGAACGTGCTTTATTAATTCCGGGGCTGACTGCACAGGAACGAGTGACAGAATTAAATCGCATCAAAAAAGCTTGGGAACAAATTAATGAAGGATTTCAGGAATATAAAGTCACACCGCGAACTGAAGATGAGGATAAAAACTATAAAGATCTCTTAGCTAATTGGGAGAAATGGAAAAACGATCATGAAAATTTTCTCAAACTTAATCAACAATTTGAGAGCTTAGGAATTTTGCATCCTTACGCTAGAGAAATTGAACTTTTCCGTCAGGATAAAGCAGACTCCCCAGAAATGTTGCAAGCCCAAAAAGCCATAGCTAGTTTGGAGCAAATGCGTAACCGCGCCAAAGAAAATCGGGTGGATTTTGAAGCCGCAACAGCAAATATTTTAGAGGCATTGAGAATTAATAAAGATGTTGCTAATCAAGCTAAAAAAGCTGCAAATGAAGCAATAAGACAATCACAATTATGGACAATTTTGGCTATGTTAATTGGCCCTGCTATCGCCATTTTCTTAGGGCGTTTTCTTAGTAATGCTTTGATTCGTCGCTTACAACAATCTGTTGTCCAAATTACCACTTCTGCAACTCAAATTGCGGCTTCCGGTAAAGAATTAGAAGCAACAGTCGCGGAACAACTTGCTTCCACCAACGAAGTCACCGCGACAGCACAGGAAATAGCTACTACTTCCAGAAAATTAGTCTTAACAATGGAACAAGTAGCGGGAATGGCTCAAACAACAGCAGTTTCAGCTAGTGATAGTCAGAATGAATTGGCAGAGATGGAAAATGTGATGCGGCAATTAACAGAAGCAACTACTTCGATTTCGGCAAAATTAGGGGTGATGAATAAAAAAGCTGGCAACATTAATAATGTGGTAGTTACTATTACTAAAGTTGCCGATCAAACCAGTTTATTATCACTTAATGCTGCCATTGAAGCCGAAAAAGCTGGAGAATATGGTGCAGGTTTTGCAGTTGTAGCGCGAGAAATTCGCCGCCTTGCTAATCAAACGGCTGTCGCCACATTAGAAATTGAACAAATTGTCAAAGATATGCAATCAGCGGTGACAGTTGGTGTGATGGAAATGGATAAATTTAATAAGTCGGTTGGCGATAGTGTGACTCGAGTTAGTAAAATTAGTGACCAAGTAGCAAAAGTTATTCATCAAGTGCAGAGTTTGCCACCGCAATTTGAACGAGTTAGTCAAGGCATGGAAGAACAATCTGAGGGAGCACAACAAATTAGCGAAGCAATGGAACAGCTAAGTCAAGCTTCTCATCAAACGGTAGATGCTTTGCGAGAAACTAATAGTGCTTTGGAACAATTAGATGATGCTGCTCAAGGATTACGCCAAGAAGTTTCTCGCTCTAAGGTAAATAAGTATTAGGCTTTTTGCAAAGGTCCTAAATTGTAAATTTTGGATTTTTTACCGCAGATCAACGCAGATGGATACAATTTTACATGATTGTTGGAATCAAATAGGGGTAATGGGCGATCGCTCCTGTAGTCAATTAACAACTGTAATGCACTGCCATGATTGTTCTGTTTATGCAGAAGCTGGCGATAGTTTACTAGAGAGAGAACCACCCCCAAATTATTTAGATGAATGGATTAATATCCTCGCAGAAACACCAGTTGAGCAAGAAGAAACCGAAGGCGATGATATTGTTATTCACACCGCCGAAGCGATTTCTGTTATGATTTTTCGATTAGGCAATGAACGATTAGCTTTTCCCGTGAAAACTTTACAAGAAGTCACCCATCCTTGTGTGATTCAACCCCTGCCCCATCGCAGCAACCAATTGTTTTTAGGATTGGTCAATATCCGAGGAGAAATATTGCTTTGTGCCTCCCTCAGTCATCTTTTAAATTTAGTCCCAAATGAGGAAACTTTCTCCACAGCTATAAATACCAAAAATCCAAAACGAATGATAGTAGCAGGACAAGGAATTGATAAATGGGTGTTTCCCGTTGATGAAGTACATGGGGTTTATCGCTTCCATTTCAACGAATTAAAAGATGCTCCAGTAGTAATTTCCAAAGCTGCTGAAGCATACACTGAAGGAATCATTAATTGGCAGGGAAAAAAAGTTAATTATCTTGATTTTGAATTGTTGTTCTATACCCTTAATCACAAAATTTTATAACTTATTATGTTAAATGATTACTCTAAATTAGAACTATTTTCTCAAGAAGTAGAAGATCAAGTCACTATTTTGAAACAAAGACTTCCGGTATTGAGAACGCAAAATTTTCCGCTGCGAGTACTTGAGCAAGCAACTCAAGCAGTTCACTCAATTTGGGGAAGTTCCAAAATTGTGAAAAGGGAAGCAACCGCCAATTTAGCACAGTTAGTAAAAGATTGTTTACTTGCTGCTCAAAATAAGAGTGTCACATTAGGCGATGACCAAATAGATGTGTTACTTCATGCTACTGATTTACTTTTGAGTATGAGCAAAGCAGGAGAGGGTGAACTTGAGCGATGGATGAATGAACATTCTTGGGATTTAGCCACAACTCAAAAAGCTATTTCTGTAACTATAAGTTTGGAAAAACCTGTGCAACAAACTCCGGCAAAACAGGAAAATCAATTAGTTAAAACCTCTGAATTACTTGTGCCACCAAGGGGAGCTTATTCTCCCTTGTCTTCGGATGATCTTGCTGTTCCTGAAACTTCCGGTAAAATCATTGAGACAAAGCTAATTGTATCTGTAAGTCCGCCATTTACATTAAGTGGTGATAGCTCAATGATGGATCTGTTTCGCTTAGAAGTAGAAGCACAGGTGGCAATTCTTAATGAAGGTTTATTAGCACTGGAAAATAATCCTGAATCGGGGCAAACATTGGAAATATTAATGCGATCGGCACACTCAATTAAGGGAGCGGCTCGCATTGTCGGATTAGATGAAATAGTTAATTTAGCTCATGGGCTCGAAGACTGTTTTGTTGCTGCTCAAAATAAGAGCATTACACTCAGTCACGATCATGTTAATGCGTTACTTCATGGGGTAGATTTATTGCAAGAAATTAGTCAATTTAGTGATGCAGAATTACCAAATTGGTTTGCAGAAATGGGAAGTAATTTTAGTGAAACGCGATCGCTAATTGCGGGAATTATTAACCCGGATAACCAGACAAATATCACCAAGAAATTAGAGAATTCTGTTGGTATTTCTGGTGCGATCGTTGTCCCAGCGGCATCTGAACAAACAAATACTCAAGATCGAGTGGTAAGAGTTAGTGCGGAAAACTTAAATCGGATTATGAGTTTAGCGGGAGAATCTTTAATTGAAGCTAATTGGTTGCAACCTTATGCCGACTCAATGATGTCTTTAAAATGGCAATTAGTTGAGTTATCTCGATCGCTAGAACAGTTACAGGATGCTTTAGATCGTGATGTTTATCATCAGGAAGGAAAGGAGTATTTAGAAGAGGTACGCAACCGCGAACATGAATGTCTTGATTTCCTGAGCGAACGCTTGGGTGAATTAGAACTTTATGCTCAAAGAACGGCTAATTTATCCGATCGCCTTTACCGCGAAGTTATTACTTCTAATATGCGTCCTTTTGCCGATGGTGTGCAAGGTTTTCCCCGGATGGTTCGTGATTTAGCACGCCAATTAAATAAGCAAGTTAAGTTAGATATTGTTGGTAAAGCAACACCAGTCGATCGTGATATTCTCAAAAAATTAGAAGCACCTTTAACTCATATTTTACGCAACGCCACAGATCACGGAATTGAATTACCAGCGGAACGCATTGCTGTTAGTAAACCCCCAGAAGGAACGATCCGTTTAGAAGCATTTCATCGGGGTGGAATGTTAGCAATTACTATTTCTGATGATGGCAAAGGAATTAATCCAGAGCAATTACGTCAAAAAGTAATTGATAAGAACCTGGCAACAGTAGATATGGTAACTCAAATGAGCGATACAGAATTGTTGGAATTTCTATTTTTACCGGGATTTTCTACTGCTAAAAAAGTCACCGAAATTTCTGGCAGAGGAGTAGGTTTAGATATTGCTAAGAGTATGGCACAGGAAGTTGGGGGAACAGTACGCGCCACTTCTCATCCAGGAAAGGGAACGAGTTTTCACTTTCAACTCCCACTAACTTTATCTGTAGTTCGCACACTTTTAGTCGAAATTTCTGGCAAACCTTATGCAGTTCCTTTAGCTCGAATTGATCAGATTGCAAATGTAGAACGAGGGGATATTTCTGATGTCGAAAATCGCCAATATTTCACAATGAATCAACAAAATATTGGTTTAATTGCGGCTCATCAAGTACTGGAATTGCCTGAACCTTCTCCCCATGCTGGCTCACTTCCTGTCGTAATAATTAGCGATCAATCTAATCCTTATGGTTTGGTGGTAGATAAGTTTTTAGGTGAGCGTGATTTAGTTGTTAGACCTCTTGATCCACGATTAGGCAAAGTACCAGATATTAGTGCTACTTCTTTAATGGGAGATGGTTCACCTATTCTGATTATTGATGTATCCGATATGGTGCGATCTATTGATGCAATTCTTAATACTGGGAAGCTGGCAAAAGTTGGGGCCGAGTCAGCAATAACTACTAGCAACAAACAGAAGAAAATTCTGGTGGTTGATGATTCGATTACTGTTAGAGAAATGGAACGCAAACTGTTAGAAAATCGCGGCTATCTTGTGGATATTGCGGTTAATGGCGTGGAAGGTTGGAGTGCGGTTCGCAGTAATCGCTATGATTTGGTAATCAGTGATATTGATATGCCGCGGATGAATGGGATAGAGTTAGTTAAGCAGATGCGAAGTCATCCTCGTTTGCATTCAACGCCAGTGATTGTTGTTTCTTATCGCGATCGCGAAGAAGACCGAATTCAGGGTTTAGAAGCTGGTGCAGACTACTACTTAACAAAAAGTAGTTTTCATGATGAAACGTTAATTGATGCTGTTGTAACTTTAATAGGGCGCTAATATGAAAATTGCTATTGTTAATGATTTGCCGATCGCACAAACAGCACTGCAAAGAATTCTCCAAACAGTTCCCGATTATCAGGTAATTTGGACAGCCAAAAATGGAGTCGAAGCAGTGAAAAAATGCGCCCAATATCCCCCAGATATAATCTTAATGGATTTGCTCATGCCTGTAATGAATGGGGTTGAAGCAACTCGTCAGATTATGCAAAACTCTCCCTGCCCTATTTTAATAGTAACGAGTGATAAAGACCGAAATTTACCCCAAGTTTATACCGCTATGGAATATGGAGCATTAGATGTAGTAAATACACCTGTTTTTTCTCAAACAGAGAGTGCCAAAACCGCCAAGGAATTACTAGTTAAAATTGCCAGAATAGGCAAATTAATGAAAATATCTACAGCCAAAAAAGTCACAGAAAAATCGACGATTTTATCGCCAATAGGAACAGGCAACAAATTTTATTCGAGCGTACCATTAATAGCAATTGGTTCCTCAACAGGTGGGCCAAAAGCATTAGCAAAAATCCTCTCCCAACTCCCGACTAATTTTGCTGCCGCAGTCTCTATTGTACAGCACGTAGATGCTCAATTTTCTGAGGGTTTTGTTGATTGGTTAAAGCAACAATGTGCTTTACCAGTGCGAATTGCTGTGGCGGGCGATCGGTTGGAAAAAGGAACAGTTTTAGTTGCCGGAACTAACGATCATTTGTATTTGCAATCAGACCTAACTTTGGGCTATACCCAAGAGCCAATTAATTATCCTTACCGTCCTTCTGTTGATGTATTTTTCAAAAGTTTAGCTCAACATTGGACTCGTCAAGGAATTGCTATTTTATTAACTGGAATGGGAAGAGATGGCGCTGAAGGATTGAGTGTTTTACGCTCTAAAGGTTGGCATACAATTGCTCAAGATAAAGAAAGTTGTGTGGTTTATGGAATGCCCAAAGCAGCAGTTGAATTGCAAGCTGCCGTAGAGATTTTATCACCAGATGCGATCGCTTCTACACTCCTAAAAAATTCACTTTTAAACCGCAAGTTTTAATTATGAATACTTCAATAAACGAACAAATCACTGTTTTGTTAATTGACGATCAATCGATTGTTGGTGAAGCGGTTCGTCGAATGTTAGCTTCCGAATCAGATATTATATTTCACTATTGTAGCGATCCTACAAAAGCTTTAGACTTTGCCGAAAAATGCCAACCAACGGTGATTTTGCAAGACTTGGTAATGCCACAAATAGATGGTTTACTGTTAGTGCGGTTTTTCCGTTCTAAAGATGCTACTACTTGCCACATTCCCTTGATTGTTTTATCTAGTAAAGAAGAACCTATAATTAAAGCCAAAGCCTTTGAATTGGGGGCTAATGATTACTTGGTAAAATTGCCCGATCGCATGGAACTAATCGCTCGAATTCGTTATCATTCCCAAGCTTATACTAACTTCTTAAAACGTCAAGAAGCTGAAGCTCTTTTTAAAGCCGAAATCTTACGTCAAGCAGCATATATTGAGCAAGTAGGTAAAGTAACAACAGCTGCTTCCGATGTTGAACGAAATGCCTTTCAACCAGATGCTTTAACAGAAGTTGCCAAACGTAGTGACGAACTTGGACAATTAGCACGAGTTTTTACTAACATGGTGAAAACTGTTAAAATTAGAGAAAAAGAGCTAACTGATGCTAATACTAAATTAGAGTCTTTGTTGAAAGCTTATGGACGTTTTGTTCCTCACGAATATCTCCAATTTCTTCGGAAAAAAAGCATTATCGATGTCCAGTTGGGCGATCATGTCAGTAAAGTAATGGCGGTAATGTTTTCTGATATTCGCTCCTTTACCACTTTATCCGAAAAGATGACTCCCAAAGAAAACTTTGCTTTTGTTAACTCTTATTTGCAAAAAGTCAGTCCACAAATTCGTAACAATCATGGTTTAATTGTCAAATTTTTGGGAGATGGTGTAATGGCTGTTTTTCCCGAAGGTGCTGATGATGCTTTAGCATCTGGCGTGGCAATGTTTAGAGTTGTCGAAGATTACAATAAAGAACGATTACAAATAGGAAATGAGCCGATCAAAATAGGCATTGGTATTCATGTAGGTCACATCATGCTGGGCATGGTTGGGGAAGAAAATCGGATGGAGGGAGATGCCCTTTCAGACAATGTTAATTTAACGGCTCGATTAGAAGGTTTAACTAAATTTTATGGGGTTTCTTTACTAATTTCTCAACAAGCTTTTGAGCATTTAACTAATCCTGAAGACTACCAATTAAGATTTTTAGACCGAGCAATTGTTAAGGGCAGAAAGGAACCTTTAGCAGTTTATGAAGTTCTTGATGCAGAAGCCGAACAAGTGAGGAATTTGAAGTTGAAAACTCAGGCATATTTTAAGCGAGGATTAGAGTTTTTTACAAAAAAAGAAGGGTTGGCTAAGGCAAAAGTTTGTTTTGATAAGGTGTTAAGTATAAATCCTTCTGATAAAACAGCACTACTTTATCTGCAACGGATTGATATTCTGACAAAACAGGGAGTACCTCATAACTGGAATGGGATTTGGACTTTTACGGAAAAGTGATTTCTAATTACATCACTGTAACTATAAAATAAAGTTCTATAAGCTTCCTACGCAAAAATAAAGTTGTATACTCAGCAAATAGCTTATCTTACCTTGGAAGTACGATCGTTATCATTTATATAACGCTCAAATTTAGCCTACTTCCATT
>JBAVZX010000933.1:0-13728 GCA_049589015.1 Phormidium sp.
CTCTTAAATCAATCATTATTCTCTTCTGGGCAGATTGAACTGAGCGATAAATTGCTGAAAATCAGATAAGGATTCAACGGTAACAGCTTCCCTATGCAGCGTTTTCAGTAAGTCAGAATCTAGTACATCAGTAATGCAATCGACCAACTCTTTTGGTACTTCTCCAAACCGAATTTTCAGAACTTCAATGATATACTCATACCCAATTAAACGCTCAGGCGTGGTAGCATAACGCATTTGATTTTCCTCCTCAAAACGTTTGATTTCTTGACTAAATCCACTTTCCAAATCTCCTGGCAATTTCATCATCCAGTCAATTAATCGAAATAATTCACTGATTTCAGTCCGATTATAACCTCGTTCAAACAAACTCTTGACAATGCTCAATTTCCACTCTAACCGTTCTTGAGGTTTTCCACCTGTCGCCTGTGTTTTCAAGTGCGCCATAACGAGAGGAGCGAAAGGGTTGATACTTGCTTCTAAAGTTCGCCAGTCCTGTTGATAGTCTAGCAACTTGACCATCGAAAACCGCAGTAAAACCCTAGTTCCCCAGATTTCATAACTATACTCTTGGGGTCGCCAAGATTTTTCTGAGTCGGCTAAAATAGCTAAACTCGCCACTTTTTTCCGATAAATACCGAAAATGCGACTGTTATAAACATACATTCTTTCTGCAAAAGTTGATTGGTATTGACTTTGTACTTCTAAATGAATCAACACCCAAGTTTCTTGACCATTAGTTAACCACACTTTAACTAATTTATCAGCTTCTCGTTCTCCTAATTTGTCATCCCGCATCACTTGTCTGAGTTCGTTATCCAGAAATTCGTGGGGGATTTTCCAGTCTATTTGTTCGTAGATATCCGGGAAAAAGAAAGCGATAAAAGATTTAAAGTAGACAGCGATAGCTTCTTTCCAAGGATTATCATAATCATCCCGTTGTTTAGACATATTGCTCGATTTTTTTAGTTCAATTAAAAGTATACATTAGACAAAACTTTCTTTTCCCCTAGCGGGGATTTTCTGGGAACTTTCGCTGAAAATTGGAATAATGCACCAACCATTATCACTCAAATATCGACCAAAAAACCTGGCAAGTTTAGTAGGTCAAGAACCCATCAAAATCGCCCTAACAAATGCAATAACTTCGGCTAAAATTGCCCCAGCTTATTTGTTTACCGGGCCAAGAGGAACAGGTAAAACTTCTACAGCACGCATTTTAGCCAAATCGTTAAATTGTCTGAATTCGTCAGTTCCCACAGCAAATCCTTGCCAGAAATGTGCATCATGTAAAGCAATTGATACAGGCAATAGTTTGGATGTAAGTGAAATTGATGCAGCTAGTCATAATGGGGTAGAAGATGCTAGAGAATTAATCGAACGCAGCAATTTTGCACCAGTAATTAGTCGGTATCGAATATTTGTTTTGGATGAATGTCACCAACTTAGTAGTAGTGCTCAAAATGCCTTGCTAAAATGTATCGAAGAACCACCATCTCATGTGGTATTTATTCTCTGCACCACTGAAGCACACAAGGTATTACCAACTATTAGTTCGCGCTGTCAAACGTTTAACTTTAAAGCACTGTCTATGGAGGCAATTGTCGAACAATTGTCGAGAGTAGCTGTTCAAGAATCTATCGCCATTACAGAGGACGCAAATAAGTTAATTGCACGCTATTCAGAGGGTGGATTAAGAGATGCTTTGCAATTGCTTTCTCAATTATCGCTGATGGGAGAAGAAATTACACCAGAGCGTGTAGTAGAGGTGTCTGGTGGGATTCGTTCTCACGATTTAGCTACGATTGTCAAAGCTATCTGTGCGGGTGATGTACTGACAGTATTACAATCAGCAAGGACTCTAATTGATAGTGGTAAAACACCGAAATTGATTTTGAGTAGCCTGTTGGCAGTTTACCGCGATTTACTGATTGTTAAAAGCGTACCCAAAAGTGAGAATGTAGTCGCTGGAACTCTGAATTATTCGCAATTGCGACAAGTTGCTAACACTCTAGATTTTCCTAGCATAGATGCAGCTTTAATGCAGTTACAAAAATCAGAAAGTCAGTTGAGAGTAACGACTAATGGTGCTACTTGGTTAGAAGTATGCTTGCTCAATTTGATTCACAACAACCAAGAGCAGCATAACCGAAACGGGAATGGCAAAGTTGAGGAATTGAGTTCAGTTTGGATGAAGGTTGTTGAAGCAACAAAACCCGCTAATCGCAGCTTACTTTCTCGTGCAAAATTAATCAGTTTAAATGAGAGTAATTGTGTACTAGCAGTCCCCACATCTGATGTAAAAAGGTTTCAAAACAATGTTGCATTAGTAGAACGAATTGTTAGCAGAGTATTGGGTTATTCGGTTACGATTGCGATTGAACAAAGGAAGGAACTGTCAGTATGATAACGCTATTAGTTGGCAACGATACTGAAGCGATTAAGCAAGAATTGACAACATTAAAAGCACAAACTCATCCTCGGTGGCGAGACTTTAACGTGCATCAATTTAGTGCCGAACAATTAAGTGCTGCCATGATGAGTGCTTTTTCAATTCCTTTTGGTGAAGGTGGCAAACTGATTATTGTAGAAAATTGTGATTTCAAACAATTTGGTGAAACTGGATTAGAGATGTTGCAACCTTTATCCATGTTACCCAAAACTACCCATTTGGTATTTACGGCTAATTCAATCGATAAGCGACTGAAGGTAACTAAACATTTGTTATCGTTAGGGAAGCTCAAAGAGTTGGCTTTGATTCCACCTTGGCGTATTGACTTAATCGAACAAGCAATAAGCAATACTGCTAAACAAATGCAGTTAACTATTGCTCGTGATGCTGCAAGCTATTTAGCTCAAGCTATTGGTAATGATACTACCAGAATGGTGAAAGAATTGTCAAAGTTAGCTGTCTATGCCGCAGGTTCAAGAATTACCAAAGAGCAGGCTATTGCGTTAATTCCCATCACTACCAGCAACAGTTTACAATTAGCTCAAGCATTACTCAAACGCGAAACTGTTGCCATTGTTCAGATAGTACGCGAATTACTATCTCGTGCTGAATTTCCTTTAGTAATTGTTGCTACTCTCATTACTCAGTTTAAGACTTGGTTGTGGGTAAAAGCTGCGTTAGTAGCTAAACGTTCTGACTCAGAAATTGCTACTTTGTGCGGTTTAGGCAATCCTAAACGAATGTATTTCTTACGACAAGAAGTAAATGAGGTTTCGACGAATTACTTGTCAAAAGCACTCTCGATGTTGTTTGAGTTGGAAGTTGAACTAAAAAGTGGAGAAAAGGCTGATTCGATACTGCCAGCATTGTTGAGGATTTGCCTTTCATGAATACCTGAATCTTTCTACATCTGCAAAAAACTTTCAGTGGCGCTATTGGTAAAAAACCAGTAGCGCCAACCAATAGCAATCGTACCTTGTTTTGAGGCGTTATGAGGGTAAACTTTGCTAACTAGAAAAAAAGATGCACGACGAGAAGCGATTACTTGCGAAATCACTTCTTCTGCACCCCCTTCTCCATAGATTTCTGCTGTATCAATTAAAGACAAATCTAAATCCAGCCCATGACGCAAGGCATCAATTTCGCTTTGCCGATTTCTGGTATTTTCTCCCAGGAGCCAAGTACCTATACCAAGGACGGGAATTAGTTGTCCAGAAGGTAATTCAAGAGTTCGCATGGTACTTTTCATCCTTTAGTCGATTAATATTGTTGGGATAAATGATAAATAATCAAGGCGAAAATTATCATGAACCTAAGAAGGATCGTCTTAGCCGCTGTTTGCAGTTTACCGTTTTCTTTATCTCTATCATTTGCAGTAAGAGGGATACCAAGACCAGACCAACCGTGTAAAGCTTATTTAGATACCAGTCGAGGAATTGATGATGAGAAGAACAACTGTCCGATAACGGTAGGAAAATTTTCAATTAGAGGAACTTTTTCTAACACGAATTGGCAGGCTTCTTTTTGGGCGTATGAACCTGCTTATTACATCTTCTATGTTAAAAACAAGCAAAATGGTAATCCGATTAACTTAACAGGTTTCAATGTCACGGGTACGACAAGCCGACCGCAGTACCGATTTACCGATTCAGAGCGGAATCTTAACTATATTGTAACTTTTCGATATTCAGATCCCAACACGCTCCGATTGGAAATCTACCAAAATAATCGAGAGATTGCCAATGAATTGCTTACACGGGAATCTAACCAACTCATTGGTGGGCCTTGATGCTCCCGAAAGCTGGCGCTCGTGGGTAGAAATTGCAAATCCCTCAAAGTGCGGGGTAGAGAGGGATTTTGGGGATTGGGTATTGGGTTTTTGACTGCTAGGTTAAATTATTTGCTTTCTTAACTACTTCCTTTAACTCTTCAAAGGTGATACTACCGTCTTTATCTCCATGCGTAGCTAGCAATTCCTGGGGACTACTCATACCTGTTTCAGCCGAGATGATTGCACTTAAACCAGGGCTTAAGAAAAGCTCATGAATGGAGACTTTACCGTTTTGATCTCCATCTAAGGTATTAAAAAGAGATTGAAGTTCTTGCTCAGTTGCCATAAGTTTTTATCTGAATTAATTATTCAATTTAACATTTCTTCATTAAATAAACTTATATCCTTAGACCTAGAAAGGGGTATCGCTGGGGACTTAGATCACCAGTACCGCCGCAACTGGCAGTGAAGAAAGAATTGCTCAGAAGATCGATCGCATTCAAGTCAATGGTAGCTTGGATAGCATTTTGACCGACTTAATTCGTCTCAACCGGGAATAAAATATATAGTGCGATCGCTCGATATTTTGCAGGAAAATTAATCGAACGAGCGCATACACATTTCTGCCATTTGTACTGCTTAATTTTTATTTTTTAACCGCCCCTATCGGTGGCGGTAAATAGAAGTACAGGCAGTTTACAAATGCAACCAGATTATCTAAAATTACTGGCTCAATTTGAGCATGAATTCTCTCCTATTTCTAATGAGCGGTCAATAACAGAAAACCAATTGATTGAAGCTAACAATCTCCTAGAATTACTAGGAGAAGACATCGTTTGGCATGAAACAACACCTGCAACCAACCCACTCAATAAAAAGCTGCCATCTGATTTACCAAAAGAACTGAAACAAGCTTTACAACAGCAAGGCATAAAACAGCTTTATTCTCACCAAATCAAAGCTCTCAAAGCAGTGCGTCAAGGTCGGGATATCATCTTATCAACTACAACTAGTTCTGGCAAATCTTTGAGTGCATATCTTCCAATTTTAGAAGGAGTAATGCAGCATGATTATACCGCCTTAGCTTTTTATGGATTAAGAGCCTTAACATCAGATCAAGGTCAAAAAGTCGCCAACTTAATCAAATCTATTCCCCAGTCTACACAACCTCAATTAGCAATGCTAACTGGAGATACTAGCAAAGAGGAAAGAGAAAGATTGTTAGCAACTAATCCTCAAATTATTGGAGCTACGCCGGAATTAATTCACTTTGCACTTAGAGGAGTTCATTGGAGTCAACCTTGGCAGCAATTTTTGAGTAAACTGCGTTACGTCCTAATTGATGAAGCGCACACTTTTAATGGTGTTTATGGAGCAAATATGGCAGCTTTAATTCGTCGGTTAAAGTTGGCAGTTGATAGTAATGGTGGTAATTCTAATCAACTACAATTCATCTTTTTGAGTGCTACAATTGGTAATCCAGTAGAATTGGCTAGGAGATTATCTAGTAGAAATCGTCAACGTAATTCAACTAAACCGGATAGATTGGTTTGGATTAATTCCAGTGGAGCAGCTACACCTTCTCGACAGTTAATTGTCACTAAACCTAGCCATAATGCTAATCCAGATGCAGCGAGAATCATCTTATTTTTATTGCAATCTGGACAAAGCGGAATTTGTTTTTGTAATGGCAGACAAGCTATCAAGAATTTGTGGTCAACTTTACGGCAAGAGGCGATTCAACAAGGTTATAGTAGCATTGAAAAACAAGTAGCCATATTCTATAGCAGTTTAACTAGCCAGCGTCGTACAGAAATAATTCAACAATTAGAACTAGGTCAGATTCGATGTATTATCAGTACCAGTTCGTTAGAAGCTGGAATTGACCTACCACAACTGGACTATGTAATTATTAGAGGTTGGCCTGGTAGTTTGCAAGCATTTCGACAAAGATTAGGAAGAGCAGGGAGAGTAAAAGCTGGTTTAGCTGTTTTTATTCCTATTGCTCAATTACCGCTTGATAATTATTTTGCTACACATCCTCAGTTGTTATTAGGAGCTCCGTCAGAACAAGTTAGCTTTAGTACTAATTACCCGATAGACTTAGCCAAACATTTGATGTGTGCCGCAGTAGAAACGGGAATTCCTGTGACTAAACTTAAGTATTATTTTGGTAAATTGGCGCTGAGTATTGTCACAGCTTTGATGGAACAGGGAGTCATGCACAAAAGTCGTGGTCGATTATGGGCTAAAGGATTTCCCCATAAAGATGTTAACTTTCGGGGTGGAATAAATAGCAGCACAGTTCAATTGGTAGATGCAGAATCAGGAGAAGAAGTTGAAAGTTTAAGTGCTGAAATTGCTATCCATGAAGTGTTTCCTGGTGCAATTTATCGAACGCAGAATTCAGATGGACAATTAGTAACTTATCGCTCAGAAACTCTGGAATTGGAAATGGGAAAAGCCCTATTACAGTTAATTACAGAAACTCCATTGTTTACGATTGCTATCAATCGCGTTGATACCTGTATCCATCAAGAATTGAGTACGCCTAAAATTGTTCCTTTGCTTGTGACAACAGGAGAAAGTAATGGTTCCACTCAAGTTCCGTTATCAATACAATTGAGTTTAGGTTGGGGTGAAATTAGTCAACAAGTGACTGGGTATCAATTACTAACCCGGTCATATAAGTTAACTTGTTTGCAGAAAAAGTGCGTAAATTATAAGGAAGGATTGAACGAACGTACTCATTGTCCAGCTTGTGGTAAACGGTTACGGAAAGCGGAGTTAACAACGGTACTTAATGAAGTTGAATTTGAGCGACATTATGCTATCAAATTTAGTACTCCTGTTGTCCAGATTAGTGTTAGCGAATCAGTTAATCGCTACTGGCAAGAAATTGTAGTTCGGACTCGCACTCAACTGTTACAAACCAAGCAACCAATTCCGACAAATTATCAACAACTGTGGGAATATCCAGCGCAGTTTTTAGTAATCCATAGTTTTGGGCATCAGATTTTAGCAGCTTTGCCATTGGTGGTATTGTCTGGGATGAATGATGTGAGTTTTCGAGTAGAAAAAAGAGGACAAGCAGATTATGTTGGTTTATTTTACGACAGGGTTGAAGGTGGTTCTGGTAGTGCGGAGGCAATTTTTAAGCAGTTGCCAAAACTTGCTAAAGTGGCAGGGGAATTAGCTCGGAATTGTGAATGTGAATCCGGTTGTCCTAAATGTTTGATTCAACCTGGTTGTCCTGATGGTAATAAAGGTTTGCTTAAAGAAATGGGACTGCTTTTATGTGATGCGCTTTCATTATCTGAAGCATAATTAATCAAAGTTATTACAGGTTAAACTGAAGGTAAAAGCATTCTTTGGTAATGCTTTTACCTGATTTTTCAATGAGAAATACAATACCAGTAGGCATGAGTAATTCACTCGTTCGACATTAATTGGGGAAACTTCTGATCCAAACTTTCATGAAAATAGTGCTGACACCAAAATTAAGCTATTTCTAACAACATTGGTACAGATTCAGAAGTTATACCTGTACCAGACATCGGTGTATAATATTCCACATACTCTCTAGCAAGTTTATAAGCCCAGTAAGGAAAATCTTGCTCTACAAAACAACGCAGAGCATATTCTAATTTTAGTAAATTTCCACTACGAACAAATCGTACTGTTGTCCAATGAACGCGCCGATAGTCATCTCCTTGTAACCTATCAATTTCTTTGAGTAATCTAAGGAGAGATTGCTGATTTTCATAAGTAGGATTTTCCAGGTTAATTTGCATCTGTACCAACGCTTCATTCATCAATTCTTTTTGCTGTAACCATTCTTCATCGCTGAATTCTTCGGGACACTCATCTTGATTCATTTGTTCTTGTACTCGTTTAGCAATGTAAAGAGCAAATTCTTCGGTAGCTATTTTATCTGTGCAGAGACTTTTTATACTGGTCAGCCGGGTAATGGATATAGCAAATCGAGTAGCTTCAGCTTCTTTAGCTGTTTGAATCCATTTTTTGATTTTATTAGCTACAGTAGGTTGTTGGTTTTTTTGTTTCATTTAAATCCTCTTCATCATCTAACAGCTTCATTTGTAAATCCATTTTCTTAAGGAATTTGTTCTATGATTTGTTTGACTAATTCGGAAACTGAATCTAATTGATTTAGATTTACATTTGTATAGTAGTCAGGCATCCGAGTGATTTTTCTCACCACTGTTGCTAAATCAGCATTTCCTTTTCTTGCTCCCAATCCATTAATAGAACATTCGATTTGTCTTGCGCCACTGTGGAGAGCAGCTATTGAATTTTCGACAGCCAAACCTAAATCATCATGACAGTGAACTGAGAGTGTAATGCCACGATCGATCTCCCTCACCCGTTGCTGTATCATTTGAATTAATTGAGCAAATGATTCCGGGGAAGCTGTTCCTAAACTATCAGGAATACTGATGGTAGTTGCTCCACTAGCACAAGCTGTTTCCACCGCCTGACATAAAAAATCTGGTTCGCAGCGGGTGGCATCAAACGCTGACCATTCTACATCTTCACAATAGTTTTTTGCTGTAGTCACGCTTTCTTGAATCCGGGCTAGAGTTTCTGCTTGACTCAGGACCGAGCGCTCTTTTAAATTTACAGGAGTGTAAAGATGAATTCTGCCTTGAGCCGCAGGTTTAATAGCCTGGGCTGCTACCATAATTTCTGCAAGTTTATCGCTAGCTAAAGCACAAACGATCGACTCTTTTACAAGTTGAGCCACTTGGAAGACTGCGGCGAAATCTTTCTCTTTAGCTGCCGGATATCCCACTTCAATTACATCAACCTTCATGAACTCTAAAAACTGAGCCAATTCAAGTTTTTGCTCTACATTCATTTGCACCCCTGGCATCAATTCTCCATCGCGCAGGGTAGTGTCAAAAATGATGACTTTATTTCCCATGCCTTCAGCCATATTGCACCTCCCACCAGTCCTCGCTCAACAAAAACTTAGGTGTTCCAGTGGCGCAACCGCCACTTAAGTTTCAGAACTAGTACTAATTCTGAAACTATGAAACTGCTAACTTTATCAGACTTTCAACCAATTAAAAGTCACAAATCCACCTCTTCTTTAGTTCCTAGCCAAATTCAACAACAATTCCAGTTACTTGTCAAACAAATGTTAATGGGATTGCCAATGGAACCAATCCTTGACAATTATCCCCAATTTCAACAATGGATTACATCGTTAAAAGAACTAGCACCTAGTCTATTTGTTCCTCAGAAAAAGCTTTTTGTTGACCTAGCAATTACGGCTCGACTAGAGTTGAATTTGGAGGCAAACAATACTTCTTCTCCTTCATCTTTCCCGCTCATCGAAGTGCAGACAAATGTAGGAATAATCAAAGGAAGAAAGCGGCTATTTGAATGGGGAATTCGGCATCCTAGCCTAAGTTATTCTGACCGAATTAAGTTATGGGTGGCAACGGAACATTTTCAAGTAAATCCTGATGAAATACAACTGATTGTTTTAGCACTGCATCCGACAAAAACTGCTCAGAAAGTAGTATTCAACTGGGATAGCAAACAACATAAGCTCACCCGTAATTGGTTAGTAAAGAGAATGAACCCATCTATTGCTACCAATAAAAAAAATACAGAGGCAGCACTCGCCCTAGCAAAAAGCCTGGATCAAATCCAGGAAATACCGCTATGAACTAATAAGAAATAATTAAAAATTAATGCTGTTTTCAGAAAGATTGTGCTAAAAATAGAACTCTTTCTTTTACCGAGCAACCGATAGCATTTGCCAAGGTTGCCGGAAAAGTTAGTTCGTGAAACAATTATTTGGAGAACAAATAAAAATGTCTACCCAGATTGACATTAAACCGAAAACAATTTTGATTGTGGAAGATAACCCGATGTTGCAGGTAGGGCTGCGGCACGCACTTTCTGCTCAACCTGCTTTTCAAGTCATCGGACAAGCGCAGGATGGTCTACAAGCAATGAGTGTAGCAGTCGAACTCAAACCAGACATTGCTTTAGTGGACATTGACTTGCCAGGAATGGATGGTATTACACTGACGCAGCGAATCAAAGAGATACTACCTAACACCCAAGTAATCATTTTTACTCACTACACCAATCGAACCAAAGTGATGGCAGCGTTAACCAGTGGTGCTAATGGATACTGCGTTAAAGGTGTTAGTATTCCTCAACTAGAAGCAGCAATTACCGCAGTAGCTGAAGGAAACTTTTATCTAGATGCGAAAATTGCTGAGTGCTTGCTGCAAAACATCAGACAACCATTAGCCGACGGTGAAGAATTAGAAGAAGTGAAATTGACCCCCAGAGAAATGCAAGTTTTACAACAGTTGGTTGAAGGAAAAAGCAACACGGAAATTGGTCTAGAACTGGGGATTAGTGCGAACACGATTAAAGGTCACGTTCAGCAAATTATTCATAAACTGAAAGCAAGCGATCGCACTCAAGCCGCAGTCAAAGCGTTACGTTTGGGGTTGGTTTAACATTAACGGTAGCGTAAACCAAAAACTCGCTCCTTGATCTAAATCGCCAACCACACCAATTTGTCCGCTGTGCGCTTCCACAATTTGCCGACAAATATAGAGTCCCAAACCCGTTCCCGGACGACGTACAGAGTTAGTTCCCCGCACGTACAAATCGAATAAGGAAGCACATTCAGTTTTTGGAATGCCCACACCATTATCTGCAACGATGACACGCAACATTTTTTTACTAGCATCTACCAGGGCATCCAACGTCAACACAAAACCGGATGGATTGTATTTGACTGCATTACCAATCAGATTTTCAAACACTCGCCAAAGTTGTTCGGCATCAGCATTAATCAAAGGTAAATCGGCAGTAATTCGATGAAGCACGACAACCTCAGACTTGGTTAACATCGGTTCCCAAGTTTTCAGGATACGACTTGTTAAAGCGTGCAGCGATAGTGGTTGCAAGTTCAACGGATAGCGCGACATTTCTAATAGCTGCGTTTCCACTAAAGAATCAATCAGTTGAAGTTGCCGAGTGCAACTATCCAACATTGTTTCGACAGTCTGCCTGTCGAGTACAACATCTGCCGTAGTATTTTTTAGATAACTTTGCAGTAACAACGAAATTCCAGTGACAGGATTTCGTAAATCGTGAGAAACAGCATGGACAAAAACTTTCAAACGCCGTTCTGTCTGCTGTCGCTGTTTAATTTCTTGCTGTAGTTGGATATTCTGTGTAGCGAGTTGTTGATTCTTAGCAAATAGTTGCTGTTGACAGTGACGGATTGCTAATTGCTGTTCGACTCGTGCTATTACTTCAATCGGTTCAAACGGTTTGGTGATGTAGTCAGCACCCCCAACTTCAAACCCTTTGACTTTATCAAACACATCGTCGGCAGCACTAATAAAAATAATCGGTATTTTTTTGGTAATATCAGATGCTTTGAGTCGGGAACATACTTCATAACCATCTATATCTGGCATTCGGATATCCAGTAAAATTAGGTCGGGCAGTTGCAGCGAGATCGCTTTCAATGCTCTTTCCCCGTTTACCACTTTTCGTACCCGATAACCATGTTCAACTAGCATGGATGATAACAGCCGAATGTTATCGGGAATGTCATCAACTATCAAAATATCAGGTGGAACCAAATGTTCAGTCATGAATTACACCGCTAATTGCTTTGTTTTTTAGAAGTTCCCGAATCTTGCCGACAGTTTGATTCGATTGGACATCAGCCGTAGTTACTGGGTCGCTAGGGTCATGAGGATGGGGTAATAATTGTTCGGCAGCGCGAATTCGACGATCTAGTTCCTCATCAATGTTGAGTACCTGCTTAGTTTTCGGGTCAAGTGATTGCCCAGTTGCTCGTTTCTCTAGCTGAGGTCGAATTTGACTATCCCAGAGTACTTCTGATTGGAGAGCGCGTTTGCGGTCGCTAGGCTTAACTGGAACCTTCAAGGGATAGGGAAACAGAGCTTCTGTGCCAGAACTATAAGCAGGAGAGGTAATTACGCACTTACCTTGCGGAAATCGCAGAATTTCATCAGCACTAATCAACGGTTTCTTTTGCAATTGTTCGTTCCAATTGACAGAACGGCTAGTATGTTGACCCATCGAACTACCCGTAGAGCGATTTTTCACCAGCACTTCCACTTCCCCATAGCGTTTAGAATATTTCTCTGCCGTGTCGTAATCGCCCGGATTGAACAGCACATGAGTTGATAGAGCACTAGCGATCGCTGCCCCCTTTTTATCCCCGTAAAGGTTATACAATTGATTCAAACTTTGAATACCGACAATCGGAACACCGCCAGCACTGCGATATTCGTTTGCCCATTGATCCATGCGCTCGAATTTGAGCGAGGGAAATTCATCCAAACAGTACACGAAGGGGTCTTTTCTTGGTTTGGATAGATTACTGACAACGCACAAGTGGATGGCGGCTGCTAAAAGTGGGCCGACTACGGCACGTCTTTGGTCATCTAATTTGAAAATGATGCACTTTTTCCCTGATAAAACGATAGGAATAGTGCTTTGACCGATAAAAGCTCTTAGTAAATCTTTTTGAATGAAAGCTGAATAAGTTGCTTCTGCCGTTGCTTTGATACCTGCTACAGTTTTTTCTGCATCTTTGGAACTTAAAAGTTGAGAGAAACTAGCAGCAATCCATCGATCCATTTTCAGGGGATGACCTTCAGGACGGTGAACTGCATGATGAATGCGTTTGACTAAATCTGGTAGTTGAATAAAGGCATAAACCATTGCTAAATCTGGGTAGGGACTACCTTTAGCTAGCTGTACCAATCCCTTAGCCATTAATTCACCAGCTTTCTCAAAAAACTCATTACCTTTGCTTTCTCCCAAACTGGCATTACGCGCAATTACCGAACCGATTTCTGCCGCCATGACTGCATCTTGGGCATCTCTCATAAAGTCCAGGGGGTTGATTACACCCGAATAAGTTTCCCCCGGTGCAAACACTTGCACGTCATAGCCATAACGAACAGCTAAAGGAGCGTGCAATTTCATTTGCTCGCCCTTTTTATCGTAAATAATGACAGGAAATCCTTGTTGGAATGCGCTTTCAACTAAACGGTCAATAACGCTAAAAGTTTTTCCACTACCCGGTGCGCCAATTACCAAAATACCGCGTTCGGCATGAGGGAACCAAACAGTAGGAGAAGCATTAAGCAGGGTTTGAAAATAAGCACTTAAGCCCTTCAATTTACCAGGTAGCCAATAACTAGGAGTCCCACTCCACAAAGTTACAGGCTGTCGTTTTTTTTCTTGAATTTGTTTGAGAGATAAACCTGTAGCTGTCATCTTTTCTGCTACGCCACATAAGCGTCCAGATGTTACTTTACCTTTGCCTGTTCCTACCAGTTTAGAGAAAAGAATTAATCCCAAAAGTAGCCCTAACATTCCCAATCCTTCTGGGTTCATAAACTGACCTAACAAGCCACTAAAATCGATTCCAATTAGCGGAGTTTTAGCTGGTTGG
>JBAVZX010000934.1:0-2637 GCA_049589015.1 Phormidium sp.
CCCAATGAGGATTCGCTGTCTTAATGCCGGGAACTCCTAAAGAAGAGACGGAAAGAAATCAAGATGGTTCTACAGAAGACTCTTTCTCTCTAACTTCAAATCACTCTGCTTTCTTCATTCTCTATTCTGAATATCGAGTTTTCTCCAGATTTAGTTTCCTTCTTCTTCAGCTTAAACTAGATATTAAGTGGCTAAGTAGCAGTAGTCAGCAAATAATCTAACCTAAAACTTGGTTTAGTAGCTTTTTCATTGGCAAAATGTTAATTTTTTAAAACTTTTATAACATTCTGCTAGCTCTTACCTCAGATTTGCTCAAAATAGTTTTAAACGCTCTATTTAATTGTTTAATAAGTAAAGAAATTTAAATTAAATTTTAGCAAAAAAGATTTAAATTTCGACTAGGAAAAACTGGAAAAATAAACATTATCCCAATTTTCACTATATTGTGGAATTCTCTATTAAGGAGAAACTGATGAAACAAATTTTGGTCGTGGACGATTCGCCAACAATGCGACGGATGGTAATGGCATCATTGCAAAAATTAAAAGATGTAACTTTTAATGAAGCCAGTAATGGTTTAGAGGCAATTGAAAGGCTAGTGTTAGCGCCAGTTAATTTAATGATTTTAGACTTAAATATGCCGGATATGCACGGTTTAGAAGTTTTAAAATTTGTGCGATCGCATCAAGCATATTCTCATATTCCCATCATTGTTTTAACTACTAAAGGCGATGAAACTAGCCGTACTGAAGCGTTACAAGCGGGAGCATCACGATATCTGACTAAACCTTTTGAACCGCAAAGTTTTGCTGCCCAGGCACTAGAATTGTTAGATTAGGGGAATTAGGGCAGACTCATTTGTAATTGACTGAAGCAAAACAATCAATAATGGATAATTTTTTCGCTAACTTTCTTGATGATTATTTTGCCGAATGTGATGAGCATATAATCAATATTCGCGATAATTTACTGGCAATTGAACCGCAGATAAATCAGCCAAAAATTGAACATTCATTAGTCGATAAACTTTTTGTTAGCTTTCATTCAATCAAAGGTTTATCAGGAATGGTTGGCTTAAGAGAAGCCGAACAACTTGCTCATGAAATGGAAAGTTATTTGCGGCTTTTACGGGAGCAAAAAGTAACGCTTACTGCCCAAGCAATTGATGGTCTGATTCATGGAACTACCATGTTAGAGCAGGTGATTACTGCTTACCATACCCAAGGTAATTTGCCGGATATTGACTCAATAATTAGTCAATTAAGAAATGCCTTTTCGGAAAACTTGACAGACCAATCAACAGCACTAACCCACAGAGAAACAGGAGAAAAACAACCTGTAAATTCCTCTCTTACTCAGATATCCTCACTAACATTAAAACCCCAGGAAGAAACCGAACTAAAACTAGCCTTAGAACTGGGCGAAACAGCTTGGCAATTTGAATTTATGCCGGGACAGGAAAAAGCAGATCGTGGTGTTAATGTAAACACAATTCGGGAACGACTGCAAGCAATTGGTAAATTGATTCACGCTTCGCCAAAAATTATGGTAAATGGAGGCGTTTCTTTCAATTTTTTAGTGACAACAAATGTTCCCGAAACCTCTTTTGCTGGGTGGGATGCTGATGGACTGACTTATACACCCTATTTAGTCACAGAAAGTGAAGCAAAACCAGAACAGCTTGCCTTTTTATCTCCAGCATCTCCCCTTAGTCCAATTTCTCCGGTGATTAACACTACCGGATCTACCCCCTCTAATGTAGTGCGGGTAGACTTAACAAAGTTAGATGAATTAATGCGAATGCTAGGAGAATTAGTTACTACTCGTGCTAAATTTGCAGATAATTTAAAGAACTTAAAAAATAAATTACCCGATACTGAATTACGCTCTTTGCGAGAAACAAACCTCACCTTAGAACGACAATTACGAGACTTGCGTGAAGGTGTAATGCGAGTGCGTTTAGTACCAATTGGCGAAATTTTTACGAGAATGCAATTCGTAATTCGGGATCTAGCAAAAGAGAGTCAAAAACAAATTTCCTTGGAATTATCTGGACAACATACCGAAATAGATAAATTTGTCGTTGAACGAATGTTAGATCCGATGATGCACATGGTACGCAATGCAGTTAGTCATGGCTTAGAATCAGAATCTGAACGAATTAATTGTGGTAAATCTCCCGAAGGAAAGATTAGTTTGCGTGCTACCACAGCCGGAGAAATGGTAATAATTGAAATTGCTGATGATGGACGAGGTGTGGATGTAGAAGCAGTGATAAATCGGGCAAAAAAACAGGGTTTAATTGATTCATCTTCTTCAAATGAAATAGTAGATAATAACACGATTCTTGAGCTTATTTGTTCCCCTTGTTTTTCTACCCGTGAACAAGCAGATTTAACTAGTGGGCGGGGAGTGGGGATGGCGGTGGTGAAAAATACTGTCACTGAATTAGGAGGTTTTATAATTCTTGATTCTCAAAAGGGTAAAGGTACAACCTTGACTATTCAATTACCCTTAACTTTGGCGATCGCAGATGCTTTAATTGTCTCTGTTCAAAACCAAACTTTTGCGGTTCCTCAATCTGCGATTCGGGAAGTCATCCAAGTACCTGAAAGTGCGATCGCTATCTTGGAAAAT
>JBAVZX010000935.1:0-9660 GCA_049589015.1 Phormidium sp.
ATCTTTAGGTATAGTTGGAGTACTTCACCAGGAAAATTTGGCACATTACACCAACAATCCACAACTGCTCACCGAAAAATGCTAATATTTGGGAAAAATCGCAACTTATGGGATTAATTATCTGCCAACAGGGAAATCAAGATTGACCCGCTCTTGAACCATAACAATCTTATGCAGATTAAGAAAAAGTTTTTTGAGAATCACCTCTAGGACAATCTCACTCCTAATTATTCTGCTACCGCTTACTAGGTATACTAAATAAGCGGTGACAACTAATTTAACTTGACTGTTGGAGATGAGAAGTAAGAATATAGAAGGTATTTCTGCCATTAAACTTTAATATCCTAGCGAGGATTTGCTTGCAGCCACTAGCCAAAAACCCTTGATTCAGTGGAATTCACCCCAATTACCGGAGTAGAAAACCCCTTGATCAAAAGCCAGACAAGCAAGCATAATAATCATCTCGCAATCCAAGCAGTATCAAACAAGTCAAATTAAAACCCTCCTTGGTATTCGATTCAAAGTGAATCGAGAATGAAGAAAACCTCTCTCCTGCCAATTGGTGTACTTTAACTAAACCCCTGGAAACATTTGTAAACTAGTGTGGCACAAGTCAAACTCATAAATAATTGGGAACGTTGACAATGGACAAAATTCGCGTTGCCCTCATTGAAGATCATGACCTCACTCGTGTGGGGATTAGAACAGCATTGCAACAACGTGAGGAAATCACAGTTGTAGGCGAAGCTGCTAATGGTACTGAGGGACTAAAGTTATTACAGACCACTCAACCAGATATTGCCATAGTTGATATTGGATTGCCAGATATAGACGGTATTGAGTTGACAAAGCAGTTAAAAGCAACTGAAACCGAAAATAACCCAGTGCCAAAAGTGTTAATTTTGACCTTACAAGATAACGAAGAAGCTGTACTGGCAGCTTTTGCCGCTGGTGCAGATTCTTACTGCATGAAAGACATTAGCTTTGATCGGTTACTAGAAGCATTGCAGGTCACACAAGAAGGACACTCTTGGATCGATCCTGCGATCGCCAAAATCGTACTCCATCAAACCAGACAAACCCCAGAACAAAGCTCAACCACCACCCAAGCTCCAGCCACTTCCAAAACCGTAGCCATTCAAGCTACAGAGCAAGAATATACTAATATGCTAGAAGCATATCCCCTAACCGAAAGGGAATTGGAAGTGCTAGAACTGATTGTGGAAGGCTTCAGCAACGCGGCGATCGCAGAAAAACTGTACATCACCGTCGGAACAGTGAAAACTCACGTCCGTAACATTTTAAACAAACTCTGTGCTGATGACCGTACCCAAGCAGCTGTGCGTGCCCTACGCTCTGGATTAGTAGGGTAAAACAGAAACCACGAATTTTGAATTTTTAATTCTGAAATTTTAAATTTGAGAATTCAAAATTCAAAATTCCTAATTACTATGACTTGGAAGTGGAGTAATAGATGAGTCGGGGAGACGGCAGCAAACTCAAACTCATGGTAGTGGATGACGAGCCTGATAACCTCGATTTGCTGTACAGAACTTTTCGGCGGGAATTTCAAGTATACAAAGCCGAAAGTGGGCCTAGCGCCCTAGAAGTACTCGACAAAGAAGGCGAAATGGCAGTAATTATCTCCGACCAAAGAATGCCCCAAATGAACGGGACAGAATTCTTAGGTCGGACAGTGGAACGCTTTCCAGATACAATTCGCATCCTGCTCACAGGTTACACAGATGTAGAAGACCTAGTAGAAGCAATTAACTCTGGTCAAGTCTTTAAATACATCACCAAACCTTGGAATCCTACCGAATTAAAAGCCGTAGTTCAACAAGCTTCAGAAACTTACGGAGTCCTGAAGCGCCGCACCGACGAACTACGTCGCGCCTTACAGCGAGAAACCATCTTTAACGCTGTAACTAGCGCCATTCGGGAATCTCTGGACTATCGCAGTATGCTGCAAAAAATTGTGGAAACCATCGGTCAAACCTTTGGCACCGCCTCTTGCCTACTGCGACCCGTGGAAAGCACACGCTTACTATCAGAGTCCTTTTCTTATAATGCCACTGGTGCAGATATCGAAATCAAAATCGACCCAGTAGGCTTGCAAGCAGTCCTAGAAACCCAACAAACAAAAACTATTCAAAGCAATGACAACGAAGGCAAACCATCAACACAGCTAATCATTCCCTTAATCTGTCAGCAGGAACTCCTCGCCGTCCTCTGCCTTTATCATCAAAGCAACCGGGAAACTTGGACATCTGAAGACGTGCAACTAATCGAAAGCGTCTCCGAACAAGCCGCACTAGCTCTCTCCCAAGCCAAACTTTACCAACGCACCCAAGAACAAGCACAGCAAATGCGAGCCGAACTCGAAGTTGCTCGGCAAATTCAAAATAACCTGTTGCGCCAGAGTTGGCCAGAATTAGATGGCATTAGAATTCAAGCTTGTTGCTTCCCCGCCAGAGAAGTCGGAGGCGATTTCTTTGAAGTTTTTGTCCATCCGAAAGGAGACATTTGGCTAGCAGTGGGAGATGTTTCCGGGAAAGGTGTCCCCGCAGCTTTGTTTATGGCTAGCGCTATCTCAGTCATGCGAAGAGAACTCTCCCAAGAAAATCCTCCCACTCCTCACGTCCTAATGCAGAATCTCAACAGCAGCCTTTCCGAAGATCTGATCAGTAATAACTGCTTCATTACAATGGTTCTGGCTCGTTACACCGCCTCGACTGGTGAATTGGTTTACGCTAATGCTGGTCATATTTATCCCTTGGTCTGGTCATACAAAGATGTGGCCAAAAAAATAGCTGGAGTTGAACCTAACTTCCTTAAGGCTAGAGGCGTTCCTTTGGGCATACTACCTGTATGGAGAGGCACCCCGGGCGACTTACAACTCAAACCAGGGGAAGCACTTCTGTTAGCAAGCGATGGCATCACCGAAGCTACCGTCACTCAAGAAGACCTGACTCCAGGAAGTGGCAATGGTAGCGATCCCAGCCAAGGTTTTATGCTGAAACAAGAGGGTTTATGGACTTTACTCACCCAAGAGCCTAGTCCGTTAAATTTGACCCGCTTACTCGATCGCGTCCGCGGACAAAACCAAGTACAAGAAGACGACCAAACCATACTTTCTTTGGAGGTTCTGTAGTCAATGAGAACGGAGTTGCATATTCCCAGCGACCTAAAATTTTTAAGTATAGTTGAAAGCTGGTTATTAGGCTGCTTGGAAGTAGAACTAGGAGAATCAGTTGATTGGCCACGCCAATCCAACCGCCTACGTTTAGCTCTCGTAGAAGCATACTCTAACGTAGTACGTCATGCTCATAAAGACCAGCCCAATTTACCTATCCTGATCCGCCTAGAACTTAAAGAGCGGGATTTAGCTCTGGAAATCTGGGATCACGGTAAAGGATACGATATATCTACCTATCTACCCCCTAGCCCCGAAGATAAACAAGAAAGCGGTTATGGTTGGCTAATTATGAATCGATTAATGGATCGAGTAGAATACCGTTTACAAGTAAATGGTCGTAACTGCCTTAAGTTAGAAGCTAGCCTGCCTAGTAAAATGAAAGATCTCTGAAAGTAAACCACAACCGTCAATCAGCCAGTTAACCAGCAATCCAATTTCCTATATTCAGCTGGTCTAGGTTCAGGGTGATTTCATAAAGAAAGTCCGGTAGTTTGGAAACTCAGTCCCTAAAGGGCCCAGAGGAAAAACGACACGAGTGGTTTTAACCACCGTGAATATTTTTATTATTGAAGTAGCCACGTTGAGATTAATTGATAGGTGAAACTCCCAGTGGTGGGACGCTCTAGTTAAAAGGCTGTGATCCGAAATGGATGACTCGGTACTCTGTACTCTAGTTCCAGCCCCCACAAGCAAAGACAATTAATTAAGTGAGTAACCAGCATACAAAGTAGACCCAATGGTAAGTTTACGCACTGCCGGAGGAAGTAGGGGCAATTGGCACCGCCTTAGAGGTTCGCCTCTTAAAGAATCGAGCGTGTCTTCAGACCTGAGAGTGTCAAACTGGCTACTCAAAACGTATAATTTACAAAACTTCAATAAAAAGTAAGTATATTTAATAGGTTATATAACTTTTGCTAACTTTTGTTGCAAACATATTCACCTTTAGATAAACAAACCTTAAGATTTGGAGCAAGATTCGCAAAAGCCTCAAAGTTCCTTAACTCTGAAGGAGCAAATTAACAACCTAAAGGTTTTTGCAAAAATAGAAGTTTTGTAAAATTAACATACTCTCATGACTCAGCTGTTTCTCCTTTGCCCTCGTTATCGTCTAGATGATGAATCTCTGTGGCTTTTAGGTATTGATCCCGCCCGTCATTACTGGATTAGTATTAATGGTGAAATGGCTTTCACAGTATCAATTCCTGGATTGTCCGTATCTTCTGTAGCTGAGTGGAAGCAAATTATGCGCCAATTTCGGGGGCTACAACCAGGAGAACAAATGGAGTTAGTGCGCGCTTCCCAAGGCGTGAATATTATCTGCATTAGCGAAAATTGCTTTGCGATCGCCACAGAATACAACAGCGCCCCAGTATGGCATCTCTTTGACCAAGAAACACTGGAAAGCTTATTAAGAACCGCCCATCCAGATTGGCAATGTTCCGAAAAAGACCTTGACTTAGGTCGTCGGATGTTAATGCGTTCCCTGCAACAGCCAGCTGCTTCAGTTGCTTAGATTCAAGCTTCACCGACGCAAACTTAATAACTCTTGGGGAGAAGCTAGCAGCTTAATCGTAGCCGCAGCAATTTCCTGTTGAGCATTCAACATAAATAGCCAACCGACATTCACACTAAATAAAGGTGTCTTAACTTTTCCTTTCACCTGAATTTGAGTGTAACCATTCTCTATTTCCTCAGCACTAACCTGTCTGGGTAGCAGCTGCATTCCTATTGCTTCTTGCTCTAAATAAGCAGCGATCGCATCTGGCCCAATAACTGGTGATTCAAAAGGAGGATGTAGCTCTCCATTCGTCGCAAACAAAGCCGCTGTTGCCGAAAAATCACCAGCATTCAGAGTCCGAAAATACTCTAATATCGTAGTCTCTGTTATTCCTTCAAGATCAAATTGTTCATCTGAAACCAACTTTGTCGCATCAGCAGTTTGCATCGTCATTCCTCATCTTTTGGCAGTATAAAACCAACTTAAACAAAGAAGCAGGCTGAAATACCTGCTTCTTCAGAGGGAAATCTCGAATACTACTCGATTAGCAGTATTTGATTAGTCTGCTAATGGATCAACACCCATATCGACCACAGTATTACGCAGAATAGTGATTTGTTGACCAAAATCCAGTTGCTTAATCGTTTCTACAACCTTTTCACCATCGCGAGAAAGCTGGTAGCCTGGTGGCATGGGGACAATAAAACCTTGAACCATCCATTCTGCTAATTGATACCAGAATGCTAATTTAGTGTTTGGACTCAGAATCCCGTAAGAACGGCTAATTTGATTGTCCCGCTTCGCAGCCAAGTCGCGCATCACTTCTAGTTGCTCTGCATGAGACATTTGCTTAATTCGATTCAACAATCCTTCAGCTAACTGTAAGCGTGCTGCGCCAGGAGCAGCAGGAGTAATGGAACGACCACATTCTGTATAGATATACCACAATACAGCCAATTGGTCATCAATGTTTAGGCGCTTGAATAACCCTGTAGTTACAGGTACGGCATCAGACAGCTGATTGCCGGAAGCGAAAACGTTAGAGAAGTTTGTTGAAGCAAAGTCCGCTGTAAAAGTCATATCTGCTAAAGAGATTCTTGATAATTACTGGTACAGCCGATAGGCTTCTGGAATCTCGTACTCCTTGATTTCCATCATGCAACATAAATTTACAAATTGCAAATAAATATTACAAATACTTGATTTAGGCAACACCTTATATATCTTAAGGTTGTTATTATATATAAATTTTCTATATGTGTATTCGGTTATTGACGAAACAAGCTGGCAGTTGTTAACCTTATTAGCCACGTAAAATTAGAAAAGTTGTGGTCAGTGCAATATATTGATAGCTCTCAGGTAAAGCAAAAAGCCACTGAGTTAGGATTTCATCTAGTCGGTATAGCATCTGTAGATACTGAGGATGAATCCGAAACCCAAAGATTGCAGCAATGGTTGGCTTTAGGTTATCAGGCGGATATGCAGTGGATGGCAAATCCAAAGCGGGAAAATATCCGCTTACTGATGCCAGAAGTTCAGTCAGTGATTTGTGTGGCGCTAAACTACTACACACCCGATCAACGTCCAGAGGGTAAAGAGTACGCCAAAATTTCCCGTTATGGCTGGGGACGGGATTATCACAAAATCATGCACAAAAAACTAAAATCACTGACTAGTTGGTTACAGCAACCAGGAGAGGGCATTTTAGCGCGTTATTATGCTGATACTGGCCCAATCCAGGATAAGGTTTGGGCGCAACGGGCGGGAATTGGTTGGATTGCTAAAAATACTAATGTGATTACCAGAAAATATGGATCTTGGGTATTTTTAGGCGAAGTGTTGACTAACTTAAAATTGGTTCCAGATGCCCCTCATACTCATCATTGTGGCACTTGTACTCGCTGTATCACAGCTTGTCCGACAAATGCAATTCGTCCTTTGGCTGATTCTGATTCTGAGCGGCAAATTTTTGTGGTAGATGCTAATCGTTGTATTGCTTACCAGACGATCGAAAATCGCAGCGAAAAGTTACCTCCGGCGATCGCACCCTATTTAAATAATTGGGTAGCTGGTTGTGATATCTGTCAAGATGTCTGCCCTTGGAACCAAAGATTTGCCCAACAAACAGACGTTGTAGAATTTGAACCTTATCCTGGAAATCTTGACCCTACCCTGGAAAATTTAGCCGAAATTTCCGATCAAGAATGGGAAAAAAAATTTCCCGCCTCCGCACTACGAAGAATCAAACCAGAAATGTGGCGACGGAATGCCCAGAGTAACTTAGAATATTTGCATCCTTAACGGATATTTCTCTATAAATTTATCAAGCTATGACTATAAAAGTAGTTATTTTTGATTTTGATGGCACAGTTGCCGATACTTTTGATGCCTTGGTGACAATTAGCAATAATTTAGCCCCGGAATTCGGTTATTTACCTGCTACTCCTGAAGAAATCTCTAAAATTAAGGATTTGACAACTAGAGAAATTATTCAGCGTTCCGGTGTGGCAATTTATAAACTACCTTTTTTGCTCCGAAAAGTTATTGCTGAATTAAACAGTAAAATTCATGCTCTCTCGCCTGTAGAAGGAATGCAAACTGCCTTATTTGAATTGAAAAAACAAGGTAATAAACTGGGAATTATTACTTCTAATGACCGAGAAAATGTTCAAGTCTTTTTGCAAAATAATTGTTTGTTAGATTTGTTTGATTTTATTTATTCTGGGACTAGACTTTTTGGTAAAAGTCGAGTGATCAACAATTTTTTACGCCAAGCTAATCTCCAACCCGGAGAAATTATTTATGTTGGTGATGAAACTAGGGATATAGAAGCAGCAAAAAAAAGTAATATTAAAGTAATTGCGGTTAGCTGGGGATTCAATTCTAGAAAGATACTGAAGCAACAAAAACCTGATTTTCTAATCGAACATCCTCAACAATTGATAGAAGTGATTAAACTTTTGCAAAATCCTCCAGGTTAATTAGCAATTTTAGCGAAGAAAAGTATTTTTACCGTAATTGAGCAACAAATAAATACATTTAGGTTAGTAATTATACTACACTGGAGCGCCAGTCTGATCGGGGGAAAAATTAATGAAGCGATCGCTCACTCTCAGTCATCACTCAATCGCAAAGTTAAGATTCAAAATGCGCTAGGTAAGGGATATCCACCGATTACAGATCCATCAAGAAAATCAGCACCAATCACCTCTGGAAAAATAACAATATTTCAGTGTTTCAGATCACTGCTCTATATACTAATAGACTGATAGGATATTAAATCGATCCCTTGGGTCTAATCTTTTAGGTAAATTTCCTAAAAATGTCTGCGGTAAAATCTTATGATAGAAGTTTCTAAAGTATGGCAACCAGTGCTTGATATCACAGTCACAGGTAATCATCTTTAGGTAAACTAGGGATAGGCTTGGCAATCAGTGGAAGTGAGTATAAAAATTCACTGTCACCACAATACGCAGCTATATTGTTAATTCTGAGGTTATACTGGGGTGCCCCTGTCCTAACCAAATTGGCAGCACAGATGAGAAACGTAATTTCAAATTGAGCGAAAAAGTCGTAACCTCAATCGCAGTTGAGTAACCAAACCCAAAATGTATGGCAATCAATTGTCTCAGTAATGCTGCCCTTGTTGCTAAGCTAACCCAAATTATTTTGCTGCATCCTATGAAAATAAACCCCAGCATTTAAGCTGGTTTTCCTGGTTAAGGTTAACATAAAGTGAAATTGATGGAGTAGTGCAAATTACCTTTTGAGATTACTGGGGTATGATTGTACAAACCATCATTAAAGATGTAAAACCATAACCAGGGACTGCTTGAGGAAGAAAAGCGAGCAACACCCATGTCTGTGATGCAAAACCAATTTTTAATTAATTTCTGGGGCGTTAGAGGTAGCATACCCTGTCCAGGCCCACATACAGTACGTTACGGTGGCAATACACCTTGTATCCAAATGCAAGTAGGTGGCAAACACCTGATTTTTGATGGTGGTACTGGACTGCGTGTTTTGGGACAAACTCTCCTGTCTCAAATGCCTTTAGAAGCTTACCTATTTTTCACCCATTCCCACTGGGATCATATTCAAGGATTTCCCTTTTTTACACCTGCATTTGTGAAAGGAAATCGTTTCAATATATATGGAGCGATCGCTCCCAATGGTGCCACCATAGAGCAACGTTTACACGATCAAATGCTTCATCCTAACTTCCCCGTGCCATTACAAATCATGGGCGCTCAGTTGAAATTCTTTGACTTGAAGCTAGGAGAGATCATCGAACTAGACGATCAGATTACATTGGAAACGGTACTATTAAATCATCCAGGAGAAGCCGTAGGTTACAGAGTTAACTGGCGCGGTTGTTCAGCAGCTTACGTGACTGATACAGAGCATTACCCCGATCGCGTGGATGAAAACGTGCTTAATTTGGCACGCAATGCCAACGTATTAATCTACGATGCTACCTACACTGACGAAGAATACCATTCTCCCAGGTCTAGTAAAGTCGGTTGGGGACACTCCACTTGGCAAGAAGCAATTAAAGTTGCTCAAGCGGCTAACGTCGAAAAATTGGTTATTTTTCATCACGACCCCTTACATGATGATAACTTCCTAGATTTAGTTGGAGAACAGGCAGCAAAGGTATTTCCGAACACAGTTATGGCAAGGGAAGGAATGTCGATTCAACTCCCAACACCAGCGCCCCAACCAGAAGACCTAGAAGATATCAAAATGTCAGTATAAATTATGAATAAGCTGTTTCGCATTTAAATTTGATTATTTGGAAACAGAAAAAATTGCTCTAACTCTCTCCCCTGCTCAAGAGATCAAGAGTTCCCCTGCAACGTCAACAAGTAATTTAGATGCGTGACAGCTTATTAGAGGTGATTTGATCGGAAAGATGAAATTTGTGCAATTTGTGTCAAAATGTAAAGCGTGTGGGTTACCT
>JBAVZX010000936.1:0-5175 GCA_049589015.1 Phormidium sp.
AATAAGGTGGCTTTTTCCGGTTCTCTTGGAAACCAAAATGCGGTTTTTTTGCAAATTTCTACCAGCATTAACATGACTGGAACTTCAATTAAAACTCCAACTACTGTGGCTAATGCTGCACCAGAATTTAACCCAAATAAGGTGACTGATGTGGCGATCGCAACTTCAAAATGATTACTTGCGCCAATTAATGCTGCTGGTGCTGAATCTTCATAAGCAAGATTCATTTTTAAGGCGGCTACGTAGCTAATCAAAAAGATGAAGTTGGTTTGAATGAACAGGGGAACGGCTATTAACAAAATGTGCAGGGGATTGTTAACTATTAGTTCGCCTTTGAAAGCAAATAACAATACTAAGGTAAGTAACAGGGCGGTAATTGCGATCGGGCTTAGATAATGCAAAAAGTTCTCTTCAAACCACCTTTTACCTTTATGTTTGAAAATCCAATAACGGCTGTACATTCCCGCAGCTAATGGCAAACCTACATAAACTAACACGGATAAAACTATCGTTTCCCAAGGTACAATCAAATTATTAGCTGCTAGTAACCATCTGCCTAAAGGTGCATACAAAAATAACATTGCTAGGGAATTTACCGCCACCATTACTAAGGTGTGTCCTTGATTTCCGTAACAGAGATATCCCCACATTAAAACCATTGCTGTACAAGGGGCAATTCCTAATAAAATCGTTCCGGCAATGTAAGAATTAGCGAGGGAAACTTCCGCACCTCTAATTATTTCGGTTCCGGTAATTAAGGGGCGAAATAACCAACCTAAAAAGAATTGGGCAAATACTACCATTGTGAATGGTTTAATTAACCAATTCACTACCAAAGTCAAAATTACTGGTTTGGGTGCTCTAATGGCATTTGCTGCTTGGGTAAAGTCAATTTTTACCATGATGGGATACATCATGAAAAATAGGCAAATGGCGATCGGTATTGATACCTGATAGATACTCATTGCATCTAAGGTAACGGCAATTTTCGGGAACAGTCTCCCTAAAATAATTCCCGCAACAATACACAAAAATACCCAAACAGTTAGATATTTTTCAAAGAAACTGAGATTGCTACCCGCTTCTACTTTTTTCGTATTTCCAGCCATTAGTTCAGATTTCCATTTCTTTGAATGTTCAATTTAATATCGATTAGCTAAATGTTTGGGACAGATATTGGGGATGGGCGGGTTTTGATTTTAATTTGATTGTTAGGAGTTTAAACTCTTTGACTAAACCCGCCCCTACGATATTTTTTGCCAAAATTTAGAATTTCGCTTGTTTGCGTAATAATTCAGCTAATGTTAAATCTAGCTGGGCTTTACCATCAAATACTGTTCCTACTTTTGCTCGGTTAAAATGCACTTCCGCAAGGCGATATCCTTCTTCTGGTAAAGGTACATAACCAACGGTTTTTACTACTTTTGGGGCATTTTTGATGTAGGATTTTACAAAGTCTCTTAAGGCCGGATTATCTTGGGCTGCTTTAGCATTAACGTAGATAAATAAAGGGCGTGCTAAAGGTTGATATTGACTGGCTTCTACGGTTTTTAAAGAAGGAGCGATCGCTCCTTTTCCACTATTAACTGGAACTGCTTTTAACTTACCTTGATTATCTTCGTAATAAGCTAATCCAAAATAACCTAAAGCGTTAGGATCTCCCATTACTCCTTTGGCAATTACTTCGTCATCTTCACTAGCTGTATAATCGTTTCTGCTAGCATCAACTTCGCCAATTACTGCTTCGGTGAAATAATCAAAAGTTCCTGAATCTTTACCTGGCCCAAATAGTTTTAAAGGTTGATCGGGCCATCCCGGTCTAACTTGATTCCACTTAGTAATTTTACCTTCAGCGGCTGGTTCCCAAATTCTTTTTAACTCATCTACAGTAATGTCTTGCGCCCAATTATTTTGGGGATTAACTACGATAGTTAAAGCATCAAAAGCTACAGGTAATTCGATAAATCTTACCCCAGCTTTGTTGCAAGTTTGCATTTCTTGGGCATTAATTGGACGGGAAGCATTAGCAATATCTATCTCTTTGGCGCAGAATTTTCTTAACCCTCCCGTAGTCCCAGAAAAAGCCGTTTCTACTTTGGCATTTGGATTGGTAGTTTGGTAGTTTTTGGCGATCGCACTCGTAATCGGATAAACTGTACTCGAACCATCAATTTTTATCGCTTTCTGCTGCGATTGTACCTCAGCACATGAGTTCAACAGTGCCGCTACACCGACAATTAAAGCAATTTTTCCTAATCTGAAAGCTTCGGGCTTTTCGGTTATATTCATATCCTCTCCCCCTGTCAAATAAATAAGGGGTACTACCATCATTTCAAAAAAAATTGATTTGTCAAGTACATTTCAACAAAACTTGATGATTACTTTTTACTCCTGGCAGGTGCGGGTGGGAACAATTGGGCTAAAGCGCCGATAATCTGCCAAATACTGCTCTAAAACTACAAACTGGGACAAATTGAGGCTGTAATAAATCCAGCGTCCTTCTTGCTGAGAACGCACTAAACCCGCCTCTTTCAAGGTTTTCAGGTGAAAAGAGAGTTTAGATTGACTGACCTCTAAATGTTCGCATAATTCACAAACACATAACTCCCTTTCCCGCAGTAAATCAATGACTTGGAGGCGCAAAGGATCGGATAAAGCATGAAATCCGGCGCTGATTTGAGTAGGTGTGATTGAAGACTGTATCATCAACTTTTTTTCATACATAACCTAATCTTAAACTTATTTTGGCATTTTTCGCACCGTTTCTTTAAAATGAAACCTGTAACACAATTGAGAACTGGAAATGCTGCTACATTTAAGTACTTGGACAGAAGTAGAAGCTTATTTAGAAAAGTCTACAGGCATTATTATGCCAATTGGTTCCACGGAACAACATGGGCCTACAGGATTAATTGGTACGGATGCGATTTGTGCGGAGGCGATCGCCAAAGGTATCGGAGAAGAAATAAATGCAATGATTGGCCCGACAATTAATGTTGGAATGGCGCTACATCATACCGCTTTTCCAGGTACAATTAGCTTGCGTCCGAGTACGATGATTTTATTAATTAAAGACTACGTAACTTGTTTAGCAAAAGCCGGATTTACTAAGTTCTATTTTATTAACGGACATGGCGGTAATATTGCCACCATGAAAGCAGCTTTTGCCGAAACTTACGCTCATTTAGCAGATTTAAATATCAGAAATCATGAGCAAGTAAAATGCCAAGTTGCTAACTGGTTTATGTGTGGTTCAGTGTATAAATTAGCTAAGGAATTGTATGGAGATCAAGAAGGTTCTCACGCCACTCCCAGCGAAGTAGCTGTTACCCAATTTGTTTATCCCGAAGCCATTAAACAAGGGCAACTTTCCGAAGAAGTTGGCAAGGGACATAGTATTTATGGTGCGATCGATTTTCGCAAACGTTACCCTGATGGCAGAATGGGATCTAATCCCGCTTTAGCAACACCAGAACATGGAAAACAATTTTATGATTTGGCGGTGAAAGAATTAAGTAATGGGTACTTGGAATTTCTCAATGCTGAGTAAGGGTTGACCTTTGCTGTTTTGAGGTTATACTCGTAATAGCTTTATTATCGTTTGTATGAATGCGATCGCTCCTAATCTCAGCAACCTAGCTGGATCTGATCGGCTTGTTGATTCGATCGGCAAAGTCTTCATCATTGCCTACAAAGAACCAACTCAATTACTTGAAGAAACTTTAAGTAAAGAAAACTTTCAATACGAAGTTCTCAGACAGGAACACAAGCCAGAATATCAAACTTATTCTCGCAGTTATCTTTGCTTAATGAACCATCGTCACGCTTGGGAAAAAGCAATTCAAGAAAACAAACCAACTTTAATTATCGAAGCAGATTTTGTTCCGGTAATTAATTTTGGCAAGCTTCCTCTTCCCTTTAATCCTCAGCAAAGCAACGTCGGAATCTCCTGGTTATATACTTGTGCTTCTCAACTTTATAGCGTCTCAGATGAAGGTTACGCAGAGGGATTTTCTACTTCAATGGTGGCATATATTATCACTCCAACATCAGCAAAATATCTGATTGAATTAGCAGAGGAAATAGGCGAAAAATACGGAACAAATGCTTACTCATCTTGGGATTCAGATATTGATAAGTTTCTCAGGAAAAAAGGACTAAAAAATTATATTCCATTTCGCAACTATGGCGAACATGGAGGATTACCGAATTTAGAACATTATAAAAACGGTTTAAGTAAAACTCATCGAGCCGATGTTTTATATGGCAAACTTGCGTTTTTACCTTTCTATGCTTGCGAAGAAAGGGGAGGAAAAGAGAAGTTATTAATTGCCAGAATTAAAGCTCGTTTCAAGGGAATTGCTCGATTATTACTTGGTAAATTTTTACGAATTCCGGTAATTCAAGGTTCTAGCACACCGACAAGATTAATTAGTTTTGCAATTCGCAGACAGTTATCATTAGATCTATAATTTTAAGGAACGAAAATGAAACTAAGCGTTCAATCAGCGATGTATGCTAAGCACGCACAGCTAATGGAAGCACAACAGCAAAATTATTTCGATCGACCTAATGAAGAGGTTTTATCTCTAATTCCTGAAGATGTTCAGCGGGTATTAGAGGTAGGTTGTGGTGGCGGTGCAACGCTGCGGACGTTGAAAGAAAGTCGTCTTAAAGAAAGACGTATCTGTGAAGTTGTGGGAGTGGATATTGAAGCAGGAGCAATTTCACGAGCTAAAAAATATCTGGATGCTGCTTATTTAATGAATGTTGAAGAAGAGAAATTAACTGACTATCCGCCTGGTTATTTTGACTTATTAATTATGCAGCAGGTTTTGGAACATTTTGTTAACCCTTGGGCAACTTTGCGCCAATGGTTGCCCTTAGTACGTTCAGGAGGTTATGTAATAATTGGTGTGCCAAATATTGCTAATTATAGACTTCTAAAACGTTTGATCTTAAAAGATGAATTTGCTTACGAACCTTTTGGTATTCTTGATTGGACACACTTGCGATTTTTTACACTCACTTCTTTCAAGGAACTTTTAACAGGAGCAGGTTTAACAATCGTCGAATCTTTGGGATTGGCAGGAAAGGGATTATTGAGTTCTAAATTTGGTTTTTTACTGCACTTATTTCCGGCTCTAAATCGTTTTACTTATTATGCCTATGTGG
>JBAVZX010000937.1:0-2726 GCA_049589015.1 Phormidium sp.
TTCATCATAATTCAAGCGCATATAAAAAGCTTTAATTTTCGCCGGATAATCGGTAACAATTACAGGCTTTTTAAACTTCTCTTCTGCTAAATACCTTTCATGTTCCGATTGTAAATCTAAACCCCAACTAACGGGAAACTCAAACTTCTTATCTGCCTTTTCCAGAAGCTTAACCGCATCAGTATAAGTTAACCGTTCAAACTGATTATTAATGATATTATCCGCCGTTGCTAAAACCGAATTATCAATCCTCTGGTTGAAAAACTCCATATCTTCAGAACAGTTTTCCAACACATATTTAAAGATGTATTTCAAAAACTCTTCCGCCAAATCCATATCACCTTGAAGATCGCAGAAAGCCATTTCTGGTTCCACCATCCAAAACTCTGCCAAATGGCGCGAAGTGTTGGAATTTTCAGCGCGAAAAGTCGGCCCAAAAGTGTAAACATTAGAAAAAGCCATTGCCATAACTTCCGCTTCCAACTGTCCACTAACAGTTAGATAAGCCGGACGACCAAAAAAGTCTTTACTATAATCAATTTCTTGCTTTTCAGTGCGAGGAACCTTATCTAAATTAAAACCCGTAACGGCGAACATTTCCCCAGCACCTTCACAGTCACTCGCGGTAATAATTGGTGCATGAATCCATAAAAAACCGCGTTCTTGGAAGAACTTATGAATTGCAGTTGCACAAGCATTTCTTACCCGAAAAACTGCACCGAAAGTGTTAGTACGCGATCGCAAATGTCCAATATCCCTTAAAAACTCAAACGAATGCCGTTTTTTCTGCAACGGATAAGTTTCAGGATCAGCTTCCCCAAAAACTTTTGCACTAGAAGCCTTCAACTCAATTTTTTGTCCCTTCGCCGGAGACTCCACCAAAACACCTTCAACTTCCACCGAAGCACCAGTATTTAATTGTTTAATTATTGTCCCATAATCCGCCAAATCAGGATTCAAAACCACCTGTAAATTTGCCATTGAAGAACCATCATTCACCTCAACAAAAGCAAACTCCTTTAACTCCCGTTTCGTGCGAACCCAACCTTGCACCTTAACAGATTCATCAGGTTGACCATTTTTCAGAATATCAGCAATACGTCGAGTCATAATGATTAATTGAATTGAACGAGTGAGGTACACAGATCCCCGACTTCTTGAAGAAGTCGGGGATCTAGCTTGCAATTATATTAAACCATAGAAATAAATCATCCCTCTTCCTTCCTCTTCCTTCGCGCTCTTCGCGTCTTCGCGGTTCAAAAAATCTTACCCTCCCTAATCACCAATAGCAACCCCCTCTCGACGCGGATCAGCACCCCCGATAAGTTCCCCATTCTTAATTTCAATCCCATGAGAACCGCTATTTAAAGGAATCACAACTACCCGATGACCCCGCCTTTCCAAACCCGCCTTAAAATTAACATAATTAGTATCAGCTTCCAACTCCGTCGGACCATTGCGACTACCAAAATTAGGCAAAGAAATAGCATCTTGAACATCAAGATTCCAATCTAAAACCCCCACCAAAACCTTAGCCACAAAATTAATAATACCGCTACCCCCTGGAGAACCAATAATTAAAATCGGCTTTTTTTCAGCATTAAAAACTATAGTCGGAGACATCGAACTTCGGGGACGTTTCCAAGCTTCTACGCGGTTAGCAACAGGTTGACCATTTTCTTCAGGAACAAAGCTAAAATCAGTCAATTGATTATTTAATAAAAACCCCCTTACCATCAACCGAGAACCAAAACCGCTTTCAATAGAACTAGTCATCGAAACAGCGTTACCATCTTTATCTACAATAGAAAAGTGAGTAGTTGCTGGTAAATCTAACCAATTAGTCGATCGCCTTTCCCCAGAAACAGCCACAATATTTCCCGGTACAGCTTTTCCCATTGAACGATTAAGATCGATCGCACTCCCCCGCACCCGCAAATACTGCGGATCAAGTAACCTTTGCGTAGGAATCTTCACAAAATCTGCATCAGCTAAAAACCGATCGCGATCGGCATAAGCCAGCCTACCCGCCTCCGAAAATAAATGCACCAAATCAATTGGTTTAGACTTTAAACTAGCCAGATCAAAACTCTCTAAAATTCCCAAAATCTGCAAAATAGTAATTCCGCCAGAACTCGGCGGACCCATGCTACAAACTTGGTAAACTCGATAGAAACCACAAACCGGATCGCGTTTTTTCGCCTGATAATTAGCTAAATCCGAAAGTGTTAAATCTCCCGGATTAATAGGTGCTTTATTCACAGTTTCAACAATATCTTGAGCAATTTCACCTTGGTAAAAAGCATCTGCGCCTTGATTAGCGATCGCCTTTAAAACCCCCGCCAAAGGTTTATTTACCAGCTTACTACCAACAGGTTTCGGCTGACCATTTGCCAAATAAAAATAACTTCTACTATTAGGAAAACGTTGTAAATACTTTTCCCTACTCAGCAATTGATACAGTCTCGGAGAAATTGGAAAACCATTTTCCGCCAACTCGATCGCAGGTTGAAACAACTCCCGCCAAGGAAGTTTCCCCTCTTCCCGGTGTACCATTTCCAGCATTCGCACCACTCCCGGTACACCTACGGACTTTCCCCCTACTACCGCCTGGAAAAAATCTAAGGGTTTACCCGTAGCGTTTAAAAAGCGATCGCTTCTCGCCTTCCCAGGTGCGGTTTCCCGACCATCATAACTCAGTAATTTCCCCGTTGCGCCATTGTGCA
>JBAVZX010000938.1:0-4562 GCA_049589015.1 Phormidium sp.
GGAGAGCTTTAGTTAAATCAGCTGGTTCAAAGATATTAAACAGACAATTTTGAGCTACTACATCTACAGAAGCATCGGCAAGGGGAAGAGTAAAAGCATCACCGGGACGAATTTCGACAAAACTAACATCAAACCAGGGGTTTTCTTGAGCAGCAATTTCTAAATTCCGGGTCGCTGCTTGACGCATTGCTTCTACAGGATCAACAGCTATTACTGCACTAGGACGACGACAAAAATAAGCAAATTGCAAAGCTTCTAAACCGCCACCAACACCGACATAAAGTACAGTTGGTTCACCTGCTAATTCTGTGGGATGAACGGTAGTACCACAACCGTAGTTCATTTTCTGCATTTGTTTGGGAATTTTCAATCCGGGGAGTTGCAGAGGACTACTTTGTACGCAACATAGACCAACTTGTGGTTGTTCTGCTACTTCGGTGTAAAATTTTACGGTCGTTTCTAAATAGGTCATTTTTTGTGAATAAATTTCAGAAAGCAGGAATAGGAATAGTTTTGACTAGTATAGTTTTTCCTTGGCTGGGAGTGCAGGTAAACCAAGCGGCTACCCCTGTTGCTGAATCTTTTCCAGTTGTAGCACAGGCAACCGCGCTGAATTTGACTCAGCCGGGTAGCGGTCAACTAAAAATTGGCAAGCGTCGCACCAGAAGTATTAAAGGTGCGTCAGTAATGGTTCGACCAAATGGAACTGTTGATTTAGGTTTAACTTATGCTGATGGCAGTGGGACGCTACGGTTCGGCGGTCGGTTAGTTTCCCAAACCGGAGATACTTTAACCTTGGCGCTGACTAACTCTGGTAATGCTGATGCTTCGGGGGAAGTCACCGTTTCTTATGGGCCATCTAATTCGATCAATTGGATATCGGGTAGCGGTTTTGTGGATGGTCAACCCTTAACAATTGAATTTAGTAGCGGTTCTCAGAGTAATGTAGGTAGTCAGCCGATGAATCTCTCCCAAACGGGAAGCGGTTTATTTACTTTGCAGGGTCGTCCAAATCGAGGTATGAGCAGAGCTTTGGTAACTGTTCAACCAAATGGCAAGGCTGAGATTGTTTTCTTGTTAGCCGATGGCAACCAAATGCGGTTTTCCGGTGATTTAGCAAATAAAGATGCTCAGACGCTGAATATTCGGGTCACTAGTTCGGGAATGGCTGATGCTTCTGGGAATATTCGGGTGGAGTATGGCCCGAATAATTCGATTAACACGATTTTCGGTGGCGGAAAACTTGATGGTCAGGACTTTTCGGTTCAGTTTAGCCGCTAGGCGGTGAGAGAAAAACCAGGACTAGGACAGAAATATCATAGAGGTAATTCAATACTTATCATAGTAAATTCTCAATGTTTAGTTAACAATTACCAAAGCCTTGCCTGGTTTTTATGAAGTTATGTGTAGTAGATTTTTTGGGAAGGACAAGGGTGGAAACACGAAAAAAGGATTTTTTTACTTTGGGAACTCAAAAGGGAAAAAAGTAGGTAACGGGAGAAGATTCTAAAGAATTTCTGCATTTGGCGAGAATCCAGAAAGTGATGTTTATCCTGATAGTTAAGGAGCGTGAAGGAAATGCCTTATGGTTACAGCTCTACAACAAAAAACACCAGCAGAATCTAAAGATAAAGCGTTAGTTCTGTGGTTTGAAGAAGTAGGAATTGCTGATATTCCCCTAGTAGGTGGAAAGAACGCCTCACTAGGAGAAATGATTCGAGAATTGACACCCAAAGGAATAAGTGTTCCCACGGGTTTTGCAACTACTGCATATGCTTATCGGTACTTTATTAAAGGTGCTGGATTAGAAGTAAAGCTGCGGCAAATTTTCTCGGATTTGGATGTTGAGGATGTTAATAACTTAAGAGAACGTGGTAAACAAGCCCGTGCTTTAATCCTCGATACACCATTCCCAGCCGATTTGCAAGCAGCGATCGCATCAGCATATCAAAAACTCTGCGAACGCTACGGTTACAATAACGAATTATGTGATCGATTTGAAGGCGAAGCAAAAGAACAGTGCGACACACAAAGTCAAGATGTTGACGTAGCTGTTCGTTCCTCTGCAACCGCGGAAGACTTGCCAGATGCCAGTTTTGCAGGTCAACAAGAAACTTACCTCAACGTACATGGGGTAAGAGCAGTTTTGGAAGCTTGCCACAGATGTTTTGCTTCTATTTTCACTGACCGTGCTATTTCTTATCGGACAATTAAAGGCTTCGATCATTTTGAAGTGGCGCTGTCTGTTGGCGTACAAAAAATGGTGCGTTCTGACCTAGCTTCTTCTGGTGTCATGTTCTCCATTGACACAGAAACAGGTTTCAAGAATGCCGCTTTAGTTACCGCAGCTTACGGGTTAGGTGAAAACGTAGTTCAAGGTGCTGTTAACCCAGACGAATATTTCGTTTTCAAACCGACTTTAAAAGACGGATTCCGGCCAATTTTGGAAAAACGTCTTGGTACGAAAGAGATCAAAATGATCTACGATGTCGGCGGTACTAAACTGACGAAAAACGTACCAGTAGCACAATCAGAAAGAGTTAAATTTGCGCTGAATGATGACGAAATTCTCACTCTGGGCAAATGGGCTTGCATCATTGAAGACCACTATTCTAATGTTCGCGGCATCTACACGCCGATGGACATTGAATGGGCAAAAGATGGCTTGGATGGAGAACTTTATATTGTTCAAGCTCGTCCAGAAACCGTTCAATCGCAAAAATCTGGTAGCATCCTGCGTAATTTCAAACTGAATGGCACAGGCAATATATTGACTACCGGACGTGCTGTGGGAGAAATGATCGGTCAAGGTAAGGCGCGGGTGATTCTGGATGTGCATAATCTTGATGAATTCCAAGCTGGTGAAGTCTTAGTTACCAACAAGACTGACCCAGATTGGGAACCGATTATGAAGAAAGCCAGTGCGATCGTTACCAACCAAGGTGGACGGACTTGCCACGCAGCAATTATCGCCCGTGAAATGGGTATTCCAGCGATTGTCGGTTGCGGCAATGCTACTGGTATTCTCAAATCTGCTCAAGAAGTTACTGTATCTTGTTCTGAAGGTGAAGAAGGACGGGTTTACGAAGGTCTAGTACCTTTTGAAATTCAAGAAACCCAACTGGATAACCTACCGCAAATCAAGACCAAGATTTTGATGAACGTTGGTAATCCTGAAGAAGCTTTTGGTTTATCTTCGATTCCTTGCGACGGTGTTGGTCTAGCACGCTTAGAATTCATTATCGCCAATCACATTAAATGTCACCCATTGGCATTGTTGAAGTTTGACGAGTTAGAAGATAAAGCAGCGAAGTGGGAAATTCAACAATTGACCGCTCTCTACGAAAATAAAGCTGACTTCTTCATCGATAAGCTAGCTCATGGGATCGGGATGATTGCGGCTGCATTCTATCCGAATCCAGTGGTGCTGCGGATGTCCGACTTCAAGAGCAATGAATATGCTAACTTGCTGGGTGGACGGGAATTCGAGCCGAAAGAAGAAAACCCGATGATTGGTTGGCGCGGTGCTTCTCGTTACTACGATCCAAATTATCGCGAAGCTTACGGTTTGGAATGTATTGCCCTGAAACGGGTACGCGATGAAATGGGTTTAACCAATGTGATTCCGATGATTCCGTTCTGCCGGACTCCTGATGAAGGACGTAAGGTATTGGCGGAAATGGAAAAATACGGTTTGAAACGTGGCGAAAATGGCTTGCAAGTCTACGTGATGTGCGAAATTCCCAATAACGTGATCATGGCAGATGAGTTCAGCGAAGTGTTTGATGGGTTCTCGATCGGTTCTAACGACCTCACCCAGTTAACATTGGGATTAGACCGTGATTCCGCTTTAGTTGCTCACATTTTCGATGAACGCAACCCGGGCGTGAAAGAAATGGTACGGCTGGTGATTGAAAAAGCCAAGAAGAATAACCGTAAGATTGGGATCTGCGGTCAAGCACCTTCTGACTATCCAGAGTTTGCTCGCTTCTTGGTAGAACAAGGAATTGATTCCATCAGTTTGAACCCTGACTCAGTAATCAAGACGCTGCTTGATATCGCCAAAATGGAAAGTGGCAACTGATAATTGATAACTAAAGTTTGGTTATAGAGATTTGCGTCTCTACAGTCTCTACAAAGGCATTGCTCTAGCGGGTATTTCTGCTAGAGCTTTTTTTTTTAAGGATATAAGTAGGACTGACGCGGATAAAAGATCGATCGATGGTTATCTAATCTAACAAAAATCAATAATCTTTTCTTTTATCCTTGAGGTTTTAATTTTTGCCTTATGCTTGAATCGGTAAAAAATCTCTGCTTGACAAAACCTCTCAACAACCTCGAAAACTTTATGTTTAAAAAGATTCTGGTGGCAATGGATTCTTTGGAAACGAGTAATGATATTCTGGCAGCAGCTTTGTTTATGGCTAAAGCCAGTAATGCTGAATTAATGCTGTTGCACGTCCTCAGTCCTTATGAGGAAGGTTATCCCAACATGACCATTCAAGTCACTAACAACTTTCAAACTGTCACCCATCAGGAGAGTATTAGTAGTTATTTAAGAC
>JBAVZX010000939.1:0-2526 GCA_049589015.1 Phormidium sp.
GGGGGGATCTAACGCTGTGATTACTGGGTTTAGATCCCCCCAACCCCCCTTAATAAGGGGGGCTAAGAAAAAATGTAAAAATTTTAGTATAAAAAGTAAAAATTACTCACATTAAGCATACTATTAACATGGAAACCCAATATTCAAATATTAAACACAATTGGGTAAAGAAAAGGTAAAGATGAATATCAGATTTTTAGCCGCTTTGGTACTACTTAGTAGCATTAGTGTAACAATTCCTAACGCTGTATTTTCTCAACCTAAAAAAGGTGCAAACACTTTTTCCACAGGTTTCTGGCAACCCCAAGCACAAGTTAACCCTAAAGAACCAATTAAGATCACAATTTTGAATCAATCTGGTGTTCGGGTTAATTATGCTTTTGGTCGTAATGCTTCGGGAATTTTGCCTCCAAATGGCACAACTAATTTTACGGCTGGAAGCATTAATCAAGTTCAAGATATCGTTAATGTTAATATTTATTCACCGCAAGAGTTAGCATTTGACTACAGTACTGATCCCAGACAAAATCAACTCTTTGTTCGGGTTCGTTTAGCAGGTAATCCCGCAGACGAAGATAGGTCAGTTTATATTGATGAAACTGGCAGAGTTTACTCTTTTTAAGGTTCGTTGTGACGACTTCAGTCGTTCACTCTAAATATGGTGGGATGGTGCGTTACGTTATCACTAACGCACCCTACAATAGTAATGTTATTAGATAGAAAGATTAATTATGCCATTATTGCGTATTCTTCATTTAGTTGGGTCTGCTGAAAGTGATTTTTATTGTGATTTGTCACGCCTTTATGCACAAGATTGTCTCACAGCAACAGCAGATCCATGCTATGACTTTCTGATTGCATATATTACACCCGATCGCAATTGGCGATTTCCTGCTTCTTTGAGTTTAGAAGATATTGCTGTCGCTAAACCGATGACTTTGTTTGAGGCGATCGCATTTATCACAGCACAAAACATTGATCTTGTTTTACCACAAATGTTTTGTCTTCCGGGAATGACTTATTACCGAGGTTTATTCGACTTGCTGAAAATTCCTTACATTGGTAATACTCCTGATGTTATGGCGATCGCAGCACACAAAGCAAGAGCTAAAGGAATAGTCGCCGCAGCAGGGGTAAAAGTACCTCGTGGAGAAGTGCTTCGCAAAGGAGATCTTCCCACAATTCTACCTCCAGTAGTGGTTAAACCTGCAAGTTCTGACAACTCTTTAGGGGTAGTTTTAGTTAAAGATGTTTCTGAATATGATGCTGCTTTGCAAAAAGCATTTGAATATGATTCGGAGGTAATAGTTGAAGAATTTATCGAACTAGGTCGAGAAGTTAGATGTGGGATCATTGTTAAAAATGGGGAATTAGTGGGTTTACCTCTGGAAGAATATCTAGTAGATCCTCAGAAAAAACCGATTCGCAACTATGCTGATAAAATTCAAAAAACCGACGATGGTAACTTGTTTTTAACTGCTAAAGATAATATCACAGCTTGGATTGTAGACCCTAAAGATCCCCTCACCGAAAAGGTTCAACAAGTAGCTAAAAAGTGTCATCAAGCTTTAGGTTGTCGTCATTACAGTTTATTTGATTTTCGCATCGATCCACAGGGAGAACCTTGGTTTTTAGAAGCTGGTTTGTATTGTTCTTTTGCGGCTAAAAGTGTGATTCCCTGTATGGCGAAAGTAGCAGGAATTTCCCTAAAAGAGTTATTAAAATTGGCGATCGATGAAACATTATCGCTTTGATTCAATTCTTTAATCTCCGCCGATTTCAACGAGTTTACCAATGTTAAAATCTATCCTGATCCAACCTTTAAGTTTTTGCAGGTTTTTCAGCAACAATAAGGTAATTTGCCAGTGAGGTACCATTAAAAATGGCAGGGGATCGTTAAGTTGAAAGATGGCATCTTTACCACGTAAGATAATGTTTAATCTGGTTTTTAATTGTTCGATCGATCGCACTCCAGTCAACCGCCAAATTTCATGATACAACCAATAAGTTGGTTTACTATTCGCTAAAGGTTGCAAAGGATAATCGGAATCTGACTCATCATTTAAATAAGCATCTGCCAATTTGGGATGATTGTAAAACATAGTAATTGCTGAGTGAGTGCGGGGATTACATTCGATCGCATAAACTGTTCCATCTTCCGCTTCAATAAAATCAAAAGAAATTTGTCCTGTTAATTTGAATTCCCGGAAAAAATGACTCACCCACTCAAAAATTTTCCGATTATCCACGTTTTCATAATTTACTTGAAAAGCCGAAGATTCACAGCAACAATGTACCCTTAACTCGCCATTTCTCACAGTGCTATGTGTGCAATACTCTTTCCCTGGAATGAACTCTTGCATAATCCAAGGGTTGTCTTTACTAATCGGTAAACTGCGAACATGATCCGCCATTTTTTCCCTAGATTCCATTGGGAATTTAGTCATATCTAAGCGATGCACCGAATCGTAAGCAATACTTTTTAAAATATACTTTCTTGTTTCTTGGGAAAAGTCGAAATTAAGC
>JBAVZX010000940.1:0-2903 GCA_049589015.1 Phormidium sp.
ATGAAGGCTGGACAATTCAAGGAAATTTGGATTTACAAGCTAAAATTGATAATTCTAGTTTGACAATCCTGATGGAAGATAATGCTGGTGCTTTCGATCCGACAACAAAATTTATGTTAGAAGAAGAGTCAATTAATCTACCGATTGAACAAAGAGTGATCGGCGGATTAGGGGTTTATCTAGCAATTCAAGGTGTCGATCGCTTTATGTATGAAAGAATTGGCGATCGCAATCGTAACATCTTTGTTGTCCATCTTCATTAGCTGTTGGTAGTAAGTTAGGGTGCAGGGTAGTGGGATATTTTTCTACTACCTCTTCTACAGATTAATAACTATTAACAATGATTATTTCAGAGAATTTAGATTTAACATTAAAAGAACAGGAAATAAGTGCGCTGGAAGTGTATCCAACTATCAAAGGAGTTGCTCGATTTCTTGATCGGTGAATAGAAAATTGCGATCGCCATATTTTTATCATCAATAAAAAGACAAGTTGAACTAGAGGCACAAGTGAGTATGATCGTGCAAAGTCAATCCATAGAACAACTACACCAAGAACTAGAATCTTTGCGCCATGAGGTAAATGAGCTCAAAACTGCCCAAGCCGCTTACCATGCACAAAGCGAACTGTTGGAAAACTTGGTGGCGATGGCACGATCTTCATCAGAAAAAGAAGTGCTGACAGCTACCTTAAAAAATACTATGGCATTGTCCACTCGGCTGACTGGCGCAGAAAGAGGCAGTTTGTTCATCTACAACAGCAGTGGCGCTGTAGTTAATAGTATTTTGACCCGCGAAGGCGCTACCCCAGAGGAAAGTACTAAACTGATTGGTTTAGTGCTAAAAGACGGACTAGCAGGTTGGGTGAGTCGTCACCGCAAGATTGGATTAATTAGTGATACAAAAAAAGACGATCGCTGGGTAGATCTACCCAATCAGCCTTATATAGTCAGTTCAGCATTAGCTGTTCCCATTCTTCGCGGTAACAGGCTATTGGGTATTATTACATTACTGCACTCACGAAGCGGACACTTTACTGTCGAACACGCGCACTTGATGGAAGTAACCGCAGATCAAATTGCGTTGGCTTTAGAAAATGTCCAACTTTACACCAAATTAGATACTACGAAAAAAGCATTAGAAAATGAATTAGAAAAAGGTAAACAAATTCAACAAGATTTCCTACCTGAGCAACTAATTCAACCCCCCGGCTGGGAAATCGCTGCTTACTTTTCCCCAGCGCGAGATGTGGCTGGTGACTTCTATGATGCCTTTGAACTTCCTGGCGGATATGTGGGTTTAGTAATCGCTGATGTCTGCGATAAAGGCGTAGGTGCTGCACTATTTATGGCTTTGTTCCGCAGCTTAATTCGTATCTTTTCTGGTCAAATTCAATTACAAGAATCAGATGTATTAAATTATGACCTAATAGAAAATTGTCCGATTAATCCGCATAAGCCTGATTATTCCGCAGAAATTGATGCCCTAAAAGCGGTATCTTTAACTAACAACTATATCGCTAAAATTCACTGTCAATTATCTATGTTTGCCACCATGTTTTTTGGAGTATTAAATCCAAAAACTGGTGTCCTAACATATATTAATGGTGGTCATGAATTTCCCATAATTATTAACTCTGAAGGAATTAAGCAACGTCTGTCAAAAACAGGGCCAGCAGTAGGGATGATGGAAAATGTTAAGTTCAAAGTGGAAAAAGTGCAACTAGAACCAGGCGACATTCTCTTAACTTACACAGATGGTGTACCGGAAGCTCATAGTCCCACAGGCGAATTTTTCAAAGAAAAAAACCTGTTATCTTTGGTAGAGCAACCAGCACCTTCTGCTCAGGCTTTGCTGAATCGAATCGATGAAACTTTGCGATTACACATTGGAGAAGCAACACAATTCGATGATATTACGATGTTGGCAATTCGTTGGATAGAATAGCTAAGTCTTCTGGGGTAACATGAATTAATTCAGTTGTGATTAATTAGTTCATAACCTGTTGCCCCTTGTGTTAATATTTTGGCATAGCCTAAACTTTCTAGGAACTCCATCATTTCTTTCTCTTCTTGACTGTTCGCTGTTTCCCAAAAAACGGTTTTGATCGCTTTGGCTGCAAATAGGGATTTACAACTCTCCAATATTTTCAAATCGTATCCTTCGGCATCAATTTTTAAAACATCAATTCTGGATTCATCATATTTTTCCAGTAGGGAGTTAAGGGTTAGCATTTCCGATCGGCGTACACCTTCTTGATGCTCATCTGTCACTACTTTAGTTAACATTGTGGGATCTCCGAATGTGTCCAATAATGCGGTGCAGTTGCGATCGCCCATGCACCCTGGAAAAACCGCATATCTTGACTGATAATCTTTTAAATTCTCATGCAATAATTCAACATATTCGGTAACTGGTTCAACAGCTATCACCCTAGTTTCTTCTTTTTGCAACCATAAAACTGAGTAATAACCAAAATTTGCCCCAATATCAACCAGTAGCCCTTTTCTTTTTGGACATAGGATTTCTTGGGTGAGAAACTGCTCATAATACCCAGTCATCACAAAAAATCTAGCGTGTAAACACTTGGGGTTTACCTTAATCTTAATTTCCGGGAATTTACGCGGCGAACTATAGGTATATTCCTGTTCCGTTGTTGTATTTAAGGGAAATTCAGAAAGATATAACCAAGTGATAGGGAAGGCATACTTAGGCTGTAAAATCCGAAATAATGGCTTAAAAACTTTTACAGAGTTTGAGCGTCCCAAAACTTTATTAGCCAATCGGTAAATAATTGTAAATCCTCTTTTTTTTAGAAGCTTCATACTAAGTTGTTCCTTCCTTTTTTACTGAAATCTTAATTATTTTAACACCAATATTATAAGCAATGATGTTGTAAGGAAT
>JBAVZX010000941.1:0-2517 GCA_049589015.1 Phormidium sp.
CCCCAACACAGTAAAATTGAATATTTCCTTTATTCAACTGTTACTGATTTCGCCAAATTTCGAGGTTGATCGACATCTAAACCTCGTCTTGAAGCAATATGATAAGCCAATAATTGCAAGGGAATTACTGTCACAATGGGAGACAATAATTCATCAACTAAAGGAACTGGTAAAATTTGATCGAAAACATCAGATTCTTCCCCTTCACCAATTGCTGTTACCCCAATTAAGCGGGAATCCCGGGCTTTGGCTTCTTGGGCATTGGAAATTACTTTTTCGTAAACTGGACTACCGGGCATGGCAATGGCAACTACCGGAACTTTAGCATCTAAAAGTGCGATCGGACCATGCTTCATTTCCCCCGCCGGATAACCCTCAGCATGAATATAACTAATTTCCTTCAGTTTCAGCGCCCCCTCCAAAGCAATTGGATAATTAATTCCCCTACCCAAAAAGATAAAATCTTGCGTCTCCGCAAAATCATGCGCCAACTCTTCAATATATCTTTCTTGACTTTCCAAAACCATCTCAATTTGCGCTGGTAGCAATCGTAAACCATCCACAATCTTTTCTATTGCCGTAGCAGACAAACTTTTTCTCCGATAAGCCAACTCCAACGCCAAACAATAAAAAGCGACCAATTGCGCCGAAAAAGTTTTCGTCGCCGCCACCCCAATTTCAATCCCAGCATGAGTATCAATCAGATGAGAAACTAACTGACCAAGAGAACTTTCAGGACGATTAGTAATTCCCAACAATCTCGCCTTAAACTCCACCGACTTACCCAACCTTCGCGTTTGTTCCATTGACAAAGCCGCCAAAGTATCAGCCGTTTCTCCTGATTGCGTCACCCCAATAGTTAAAGTATTTGCTATTAATGGTGGTGGCGCATAACGAAACTCCGAAGCATACTGCACAGTCGTTGGAATTCCTGCTAATTGTTCTAACAAATACTTCCCCACCAAACCAGCGTGCCAAGAAGTACCACAAGCTAAAATTTGAATATGTTCTAAATCTGCACAAAGTTCCGTTGGTAAATCCAACTTAATAGGTGATTTCCCATTAGATGCCGTCCAATCACCATCAAGATAAGCTTCCAGACAAGCCCTTACAACTCCAGGCTGTTCATAAATTTCTTTTAGCATGAAATGACGGAATCCTTGCTTTTCCACTAATATCGGATTCCAATTCAAAGTCCGGGGAGTTTTCTTTAATCTATCACCCGCAAAATTATAAACCTCCACACCTAACGGCGTTAACCTCGCTAATTCCCCATTTTCTAAAGTTAAAACCGCACGAGTATGAGGCACAATTGCCGGAGTATCCGACGCACAGAAAAACTCGCCTGAACCAAAACCGATCGCCAAAGGAGCCTGCTGCCTTGCTACAATCAACTCATCAGGAAAATCAGCACTAATCACCGCAATAGCAAACGCCCCCTCCAGCTTATTCACCGCCTGCCGTACCGCCTCCAAAAACCGCGAATTAACAGAAACAGCAGAATTATTCGGCAACAAAGTTAAAAACTCCGCAATTAAATGGGGAATCACCTCCGTATCCGTATCCGAACGAAACTTATGCCCCCGACTCTTTAACTCCTCCCGCAACTCCCGGTAATTTTCCACAATCCCATTTTGCACCACCGCCACCCGCATCGCCGTATCCGTATGTGGATGCGCGTTATACTCCTCCGGCTTACCATGAGTAGCCCAGCGAGTATGCCCAATCCCAATTTGCGCCGGATTTTCATCACCCGCTAACTTATCCCGGAGGTTTTGTAACTTCCCCTTCGCCCGAACACAGTAAAGCTCTCCCTCTCTCACCGTAGCAACACCAGCCGAATCATAACCTCGATATTCCAGCTTTTCTAAACCTGCCAACAAAATCTCACTAGCTGCCTGAGTGCCAATATAGCCAACAATTCCACACATTTCACGACAACTCCCGCCAAACTGACAATGATACTTACTTGCTCAAAGCTACTGACCTATCAGGATAACTTGACACTGCTCGGCTATCAAGGCACGAGGATTCTTGGTTCACACACTCACCATAACTTAGCAGGATTGCTCCAACCAAATGTTTAAAAAATAATTAGCCCTGAGTGCGAGTCAGAAGTTCAACCAAGAGAAGAAGCTTCACAACTCTACACTCAGGACTATTTAAGAAGCAAGAGCTTAGTAGGCCAAGCCCATACTGCGAGTAGTTTCAGCGCCCAAGTAAACTCGGATGCTCAAAAAGTCTGTGGGGCAAGCCGTTTCGCAACGTTTGCAACCAACACAGTCTTGTGTTCTCGGAGATGAAGCAATCTGCTGGGCTTTGCAGCCGTCCCAGGGAACCATCTCCAATACGTCAGTGGGGCAAGCCCGGACGCATTGAGTGCAGCCAATACAGGTATCGTAGATTTTAACTGAATGTGACATGGAATAAAGACTCCAAACGAGGCTCAACAATGCGACTCTGCAGGAAGCAGAAAACACAAGCTTCTTTGAATCAAAGCTTAGTTTACCGCACACC
>JBAVZX010000942.1:0-6735 GCA_049589015.1 Phormidium sp.
CCTCAACATTGGGATGAATAAAATCCTCTTGGCGATAACGTGGATTATCCAAAATGCCTTTTAAAGCTTCGGGAATTAAATAAGCATTAGTTTCCTTAGCTACCTGCTGATAAAGGGTTTTGTACTCATCAGTAAATAAACCTAAGTTCATGCCCAAAAGTACAACAATTGCTGACTTTTTTTGAATCGAGGTAATAATTTGCCGTAAGTTTTGTTCAGTTTCCAACTTAGGAAATTTTCTTAAAAAATCATTGCCACCAAGTTCAACAATGACTAACCAAGGTTCAGCCGCAATGACATCAGTTTGTAAGCGTTTTAATCCGGTTTCAGTAGTATCACCACTCACGCCACGATTAATAATTGGTAAGCCTAATTCTTGACTCAAAACACTGGGGAAAGCCTGATTTGCTTCTAGGCCATAACCAGAAGCAATGCTATCACCTAAAACTATAACTTGTTTACCTGCACCTGCTTTCAGGTTTTTTACAGAATCAATGTAATTGCTGCAACTAGCAAAAACTAACAACGAACAGAGCATTAAGGTAAAGAAACTTAACCAGCGATATTTTTTCATATATGCTGAAAACTTACCTTTAAAGCATCTTTCGGATGTGGTGTTGGTATTCTAACCAATTCCAAATTTTGCTCAGGGGCAAGTTCCCAATTATAATCTCGCACTAAATACACCGCAAAAACTTTCATTACCAATTGAGCAAAAGCTTTCCCTAAACATTCACGCATTCCACCACCAAAAGGTAGATAACTAAAAGCTTTTTTATCCTCACTCCTTTCAGGAGAAAAACGTTCAGGGTCAAACTTTTCTGGTTGATAATAAATAGACTCATCTGCGTGAGTTCTACCTATTTGATAAAATACGCTCCAACCTTCAGGAATAGAATAGCCATTGAACTCACAAGACTTAACCACTTTGCGGAAACCGCCACCAACAGGAGGAACGATTCGCAACACTTCTTTGCTTACCATTTCCAGATAATTCATCTGCTTCAAATGTTCCATTGTCAAAGAATGATTTCCAACTACTTGCCTGATTTCCGCACGCAATTTTTCCCTAACTTCTGGATTTTGCGCTAACGATACACAGAAAGTGCCGAGTGCAGAATTTAAAGTTTCATGTCCGGCAAATAACAAAAGTAAAACTTGATCTTTCAGTTCGGGTAAACTAAAACCATTACCTTCTTCATCCCTTGCTTGTAACAGTAAACTTAGGGCATCTTTCCCAGGATTTTGTTGCTTTTGGCGACGTAATACAATTTTTTCGATTTCGGCTAAAAGTTCTTTTCGGCAATGTAAAGCTCGACCAAATTTAGTCCAAGGTAATGGAATTGGAATAGTAAATAATCCATCGCACCAATCTTTAAACAGTTTGCTTAAAGATATTTGAGAACCTGATTCTGTGCCAATCAACAAAGTACTGGCAACATCATAAGTGTAATTTCTCAGTTCGGGATACCAAGTTAAGTTGCCAATAGTTTCCCATTTTTGTAAATATTCATGGGTAATTTTTTCCATTCCCGGCAGATAACCTGCTAATGCTTTGGGTTGGAAAGCATAAGAAAGTAATTTGCGTCGAGATTGGTGTTGACTACCTTCTTGTAAGGATAAAGAATTTGGCCCCAAAAGGGTCTTTGTGCTTTGGGGCCAACTAATAGCAAAATATTGGTTGTTGCTGAGAATAAAGCGGTTGGCTTCGGCTCCGATAATGACAATTGAATCAGCACCAAAGATCCGGGTTTTAAAAATAGAACCGTATTGTTTTTGGCGCTTTTCCATAAAATCAGGATCGCGGAGGAACTCTATTGTTTCTCCGAGCAAAGGGAAACCAAAATTTCCAGGTGGCAAAGGTAGCTTTTGAGAACGGGTTGTAGTAGTCATCGCTGCTTATCCCCAAGGAAAATAGGTGTATAAGGCAAATATTTTAAATTGTAAACTCTTAGCCAATTTGCCAGCGACAATTCTCCTAAACTACTTTTAAAATCATTCCTTCTTTAGCTAACACAGCATTAGGAGAAACAGCGATAATTTTTTCAGCGAGTTTATCGAGAAAGTCATCGCTGTGAACGGGTTCGTGATGAAATTTCACAAACCTTTTAACCCCTGCTACTTCAGATATTTTTACCCCTTCTTCCCAAGTTGAGTGACCCCAGCCAACTTTGGGAGATTTGGGATTATGATATTCTTCATCGGTATACATGGAATCGTAAATTAACAGGTCGGCATTATGAGCTAATTGCAGTACGTTTTCATCTATATGGTCTGGATAATGTTCTGTATCGGTGCAGTAAAATACCGAATGTCCTCGCCAGTTGACGCGATATCCCATTGCGCCATTTGGATGGTTTAGGGGGCCTGACTCTATGATGATATCGTCAATTTTGATTGTATCCCCGCAAGAAATGTGACAAAATTCTATATTCGCCTGCATTCCTTTTATGGGAACTGGGGAATTAGGGTGAAGCACTCGCTCCATAAAATGTTGTTCCAAAGAGCCATTTTGATCGGGAACTGCGCCGTAAATTTGGAAATGATTACCCTCTACAAAAGCGGGGATAAACATTGGCACGCCTTGAATATGATCCCAATGGTAATGGGTAAAGAACATATATGCTTCTACGGGCAGAGTTTTGAGTAGTTCTCTACCCAAAACGTGCAAGCCGCTACCGCCATCGAAAATTAGGCGTTTACCACCTATTCGCATTTCGATACAGGAGGTGTTACCTCCGTAACGTGCAGTTTGGTTTCCAGGGGTTGGGATACTACCTCGGACACCCCAGAATTGAACTAAAAATTCGTCAGAAGAATGGCTATTTTCCATGTGCTGCTTCAAATTTCAAGGTGCCGCATTGCCCCTGTTGCCGCAGAAGGTGATCGCACAACACTAAGGCAACCATTGCTTCTACCATAGGCACTGCTCTAGGTAGTACGCAAGGGTCATGTCTTCCTTTGGCTGCCAAGGTGGTTGCTTCTCCTTCATGGGTTACAGTACGCTGTTCTTTTCGGATCGTAGCAGTTGGTTTAAACGCTACTCGGATGATGATATTTTCACCGTTGGAAATGCCACCCTGAATACCGCCTGATCGGTTGGTAACGGTTCGGATGTGACCTTCTGCGTCAGTATAGAATTCGTCGTTGTGTTCGCTGCCTGTTAGTAAAGTACCAGCAAAGCCGGAACCAATTTCAAATCCTTTACTGGCGGGTAGTGACATCACACCTTTAGCTAAGTCTGCTTCTAGTTTATCGAATACTGGCTCGCCTAATCCGGGAGGAATATTGCGAGCAACGCATTCTACTACGCCGCCGATCGAGTCGCCTTGCCGTCTTACTTCCTCGATTAGTTCTATCATCCGGTCTGCACATTCGGAGTCAGGACAGCGAACGATGTTGCTTTCTACTTGTTCCATCGTGACTGTGATGGGGTCTATGACTCCTTCGAGATCTTTGATGCGTTTAACATAGCCGATGATTTCTACGTTAGCGATTTGTTTAAGAATTTTTTTGGCGATCGCTCCCGCTGCCACTCTCCCAATTGTCTCACGGGCAGACGATCGCCCCCCGCCTTGCCAGTTGCGAATCCCATATTTTGCGTCGTAGGTAGCATCAGCATGGGATGGGCGATATTTTACGGCCATTTCATCATAATCTTGGGGACGAGTATCTTGATTTTTTACCAAAATTGTGATAGATGTTCCTAATGTTTTACCTTCAAAAACACCGGAAAGAATTTCGCAGATGTCAGCTTCTTTACGAGGGGTGGTGATTTTACTTTGTCCTGGTCTTCTTCTGTCTAATTCTTGTTGAATTTCTGCGGGAGTTATTTCTAGTCGCGGTGGACAACCATCGATGACTACTCCGACTCCACCGCCATGAGATTCACCAAATGTGGTAATGCGAAATAAATGCCCGAAAATGTTACCCATGATATTGTTGAGAGTGCGGGAAAACTTCGATCTTATCAGCCATTGGTGTTGTCGGTTGCAGGCTGGGTAGCTGAACTTAACTAAATTTTAGCTAACTGCTCTGAATACAGCCTTGGTTCGGGCGAGTATATTTTGATTTCCTGACAAGATAGTACTTTTGAACTATATTCCCAGAGGTGATCGTAGCCGTTAAGATAGCAAAAGCTTAAGACTTAATCGCGAAACTACTCTCTCTTTGAGAAAAGTATGGTATCTCTGTAATTAGTTAGGGCAAAGATGGCAAAGTGATAGGTTAATAAACAAAACAAACAATTACTCGAACAACGGAATTTTTATCCTAGCCTTTGGCGAGTAGAGTCTGAGAAAGATGTTGGAATTCACATTGGCAACGACAGAACGCAAGTAATTATGATGTTTGGTAGTACCCAGTCAAATCAGGGCGCGAATAACTGGCGACAACAGTTAAATGAATTCGTCAAGCATAATCAGAAAGAATTAGCTGCCTTAGCTTGGGGGCTAATGCTACAAAGGGGAGAAAGTGAAAATACTTTGGGTATTGATCTGGAACCTAAACCACATTTTGTTTACTGCCCGAGAAATGCGATCGAAGCATTAAATCACAAGGTCGAGAATCAACTTCAGGAAATTTTGGGCATTTTAGATGCACACGATCCTAAGCAAGAAGTTTTGCTGATCGGCATTGGCAGTGGTCAAATTAAGTTGGTGCAGTTTGAACCGGAGCCCTCACCAGCTGATTGTTTTGCTGAGGTGGCGAAAGATGTGGATACTTTGTTAGAGCATTTAGAGCAACGGATGTGCGAACAAATAGTGCTGTAAAACTAAGTGTTCGCTAGATTATAAAAAATTTATCTAGAATTCCTCAAGGGCAAAAAAGTACGTCCTGTAAGTTTTTGCTGAGTTTTTCTGGAAATTTCGGCGATTAATACAATGGCTAATTATCTTTTTCAGTGATGAAGTTGAAAATATGCTGGGCAGTAATTTCTGGTTTTTCTAGGTGGGGTACATGACCACAATTGGCGATCCAGATTAGTTTGCTGCTGGCGATCGCGTTAGCAAATTTTTCCGCGTCAGCAACACCCAAAATTCGGTCAGATTCTCCCCATAAAAGTAAAGTTGATTGTTCAATATCTTTAAGTTTTTTGCTAAAAGAACCATAACCGCCGCTTTTGGTAAAGGCAATTAAAGCTTGCGCCCAACCAGACATTTGTAAGTGCAATGATGCACTTAGTTGAGCATCGAGAGAAGCAAAATCTGGATTACAATAAGCGTTGATACTAATGCGCTGACGGATTTGAGGGTTACGCAAAAATTCAGTGGCTAAATAACCTAAAGGAGGAAATAAAAATTTTCCGATTGTGGGTCCAGCAGAGAAACCTGCACTATCAATCAGGACTAATTTTTTCACTGCTTGGGGATAGGTTAGAGTAAAGTCAATTGCGGCTGCGCCTCCCATAGAAGCGCCAACTAAAATTACAGGTTCTCCGATTAAAGTTTTCCAGGAATAGTAAAGGTGTGTAGCGATCGCAGTAGGGCTAAAGTTAAGTTTAGGGTTTCTTTCTGTAAACCCAAAACCTAAGAGATCGATCGCCCAAGTTTGTTGTTGTTGGGCAAGGATGGGTAGTAGGCGGCGGAATTCTAATACTGAACTATCGAAACCATGAAGTAATAAAATTGGGGTTCCATTTTTACCCAATTTGACGTAAGTTGTGCCAATTGGTTGTGTACTCAAGGGAGTAAAAATTGGTTGATATTGAATATTTTGTGCTAGAGCAATCGAGGTAGATTCTGTTAGTTGCTCGACGGAATTGGGAAGAAAGGAAGGCCACATGAGCTTTAGTATAACTGATATGCGATCGCTGTAGATCATAAAAATTGCTGACAGTCAGGAGCAATTTAAGCCAAACTAGAGTCTAGAGATTAGAGTCATTATATTGAGAAGAATCTGAGGATGAAGATGAAATTGGCTCTTACTGGGAAGACTTTGCTAGTGAGTCTTGGTTTAGGATTAGCGATCGCTCCGAACTTAGTAACAGAGGTTAAGGGACACAATCAACAAGTAACTAGAGTCAAAAATTTAGCCGGGGAAGTTAGTCAGAGTTACCAGCCACCAGACAGAAGCGCACCTTCCAGTACTGCCGGAGGCGCTTCCCGAGGAGGCTGTATAGAAAGTAAAGGAGTCCTGACTTCCTTGATGCCTCAGAATAACTTAGGATTGACGGTAACAGGGTATCCGACATTCTTTTGGTATGTTCCCAAATCTAGCGCCGAAGCATTGGAATTTAAGCTGTTAGACAGTAACAATGGTCAGGTAATTTACCAAAAAACTCTTCCCGTTCCTGAAAATTCAGGTATTGTCAGTTTTACTATACCCAACAGTGAATTATCTGCACCTTTAGAGGTTGGTAAAATGTATCATTGGTTCTTGACAATGCTATGTCCACCTAATCCAAACGAAGAACTTCCAGAAAAAAGTGGAAATGTTATTGTAGATGGATGGGTGGAGCGAACGGAATTGAGTCCTAGCTTAGTGAATCAGTTAGAAGATGCTGCACCAAGCGATCGTCCAGCTTTGTATGCAGCAGCAGGTATTTGGTACGACAGTTTAACGACTTTAGTTGAGTTGTTGCGCCAGAAACCTGATGACCAAAACTTAAAAAATCAGTGGAAAAAACTCCTGGATTCTGCCGGATTAAATGTAATAGTAGAAAAGCCAATGCTTGATTGCTGTACATCGGACCATAACTAGGATTTGGTATTACCAATTGGTATATTGAATATG
>JBAVZX010000943.1:0-5170 GCA_049589015.1 Phormidium sp.
GAACAATCCCAACTACTTTTGCAAACAGAAACCACCCGTCAAGAACTGCAAGACCGTTTACAGCGACAACAACGTTATACTCTACAATTCAAAGCAGCATTAGACAAATGTTTGGATATACCAACCATCAGAGAAATTAATGCCGAAATTAGTAGTCTCCTTAACTCTTCAGAAAATCAGAACAATCCGCAAAATATTTCTGAAGCCGTGAAATTATTACTCAAACCCCAACCAATTAAACCTTGGTCAGCAGCATCAGAAATCATCACTCAAGTATCAAACATTTCTCAAGAAGAAACTGGCAGAAATTTGATATTACCTGAATTTAGTAAATCACAACCTCAGCTAGAAGCAAGCCGCGAATCTTTTAGTAATCCATTTTTAGAAATTGCTAAATCCGATCCTAATTTAGCAGCAGATATATCAACAGAACCAACAGATAAGCCTCCGGCAAATTTTGGTGCAGCAGAAGAAGCTATGTGGCAAGAATTAGAAAGACTCACTCAAGGTACAACAGTAAATGTTACGCCGCAAGAAAGTTTTGTGATTCCTCAAGCATCTAATTTATTCCCCACAAATAATCAAGAATCTCCGTTTAAGGAAACAGAATTACTCTCTGAAATACCCTCAACTGAGACTAATTTAGTACCTGTTAAAAATGAGGCATCAGCTGATTCTAAACCTTTCCTTAGCTCACCATCACCTATAGTTTACCCACAGCGTACACCAAAGAAAATTGCGTCATTAGCTGCTGTTGATTTGCCCAGTTTTCCCCGTCCTAGCCAAACTAAATAAATGATCAAAATGGGAACAAATTAGTTATACCAATTCTCTGTAAAATTGCGCTTAATCATTGCCCCTCCCTGTGGACGCGGAGGGGTTTCGGGTGAGGCTCATGGTTGCACATCTTCCTGGAGAATTGGTATTAGGGAAGGAGGGAAGGGAACAATGGAAAGTTTTGAGTTTTCCAGGCAATTTAATTTAAAACTCATAATTCAACTAATATGCTTGATAATATAAACAAAATACAGCAACTAAATTTACCCTGGATTGAATCGCCGTTTTTTGACCAATTACTGGCACAATCTAACTTAGATGAAGAAACCAAAAAAAAAGTAAAATTTTTTGCCGATTCTGGCTATTTAATTATAGAGACAGAAATTCCTAACTTCGATCGAGTAGCCGAGCAAATAAATAACAACCTAAAATCTCATTATATCGATCCAGGCAGAATTCTAGATGCTTGGGAATTTAACGATGATGTAAAAATTATCGCCACATCACCTAAAATTCTCTCTATTCTGAAAACACTTTATCAGCGAGAACCCATACCTTTTCAAACATTAAACTTTCCTAAAGGTACAGAACAAAGAACTCATAGCGATGCTATACATTTTCATTCCGTACCTGCTGGATTTATGTGTGGAGTATGGGTAGCGCTAGAAGATATAGACGTAAATAATGGCCCACTGCATTATTATCCCGGCAGTCATAAACTATCTATATTTGATTTAAGTAACTTGGGAATAAATGGAAGTTATCAGAAGCACGCTTACGAGTATTATTCAATGTATGAAGATTTAATAGAATCGTTGATATCTCACGAGCAACTAAAAAAAGTTGATATCTGTATTCGGAAAGGGCAAGCACTTATTTGGGCTGCCAACTTATTGCATGGTGGCAGTCCAATTTTAGACCATACAAGAAGTCGGCACAGCCAAGTAACCCATTACTATTTTGACAATTGTTTATATTACACACCTCTGTTATCTGATCCATTCCTCAAACGAATTTATCTGAAGAAAATTACAAATATTGCGACGGGGAAAGTGGTTAATCACTACTATAATGGTCAGGAAATAACGTTTGACTGGGCAGAGAAATCATTAAAACTTGCAAAGGCATTCCTCAAACGACGATTCCAATTTGGTAAAAGTAGGGAACAGGGAACGGGGAACAGTTTAGAGGATAATTTTTAGCTGAAATGAGAGGCAGAGAGACAAGTGGGAGACAAGGGGAGAAGAAGTTCATTAACTTAAAACACGGGCGAGTTTAGCAGACAATGTTTGGACAAAACCCGCCCCGACAAACTCAAAACTTTTCCCCTGCCTCCTGTCTTCTTTTAAGGTTGCACTTCTAGATTTTTAGTTGGGTATTCTGACAATTGAAAACTTTGAGGTTTTGGTTTCCCCATGCCTGTTGTGAAGGCGTAACTTTGGCTGAGTAACCATAACCAAAGTGCTGGATAACGCTTTTCTAACCAAGGTTTTTGACTGCGTAACCAATCAGGAAACCAACCGGATAATAGCCAACTAATTAAGGAATTGAAGGTAAAGGTGAGGTAACTACCTAACCAACGGAAGATATCTTTTGGCCCAGCGAGATCCCAAATCCAAAGTAATAAAGCTGGGTTAATTCTTGCGGCTATTAATGCCAGTCGATTAAAGGTTAACCAATCAAATCTGTCTTTGATGAAAGTTTCGGCTACATTTTGCGGTTCGGCGGCTAAAATACCAAAGAAAGTGTTTAACATCGAGTTAATTCTTTGCGGTGGTAAATATTTGCCTGTGGGAACCATCATCCCTTTAGAAAATAGCCAAGTAACGGCAATATTACTTTGGTAAGCTCGAATTTGGTTTAAATGTTTGGCTTTGAGTAAGTCATGTTTTAATGCGGTGTCTAAAAGTTCTGTTAAGCGGAAAAGGTTACGCACTAAAGAACCAAATCCGGTAAAAACTAAGGGAGATTGTAAAGAAGCAGCGTCACCAATGGCAATTAGTCGATCAAACGCCACAGTGCGATCGCTACCTCCCACGCTAAAATGTCCCGGAATATAACCAAAAGTTGGCTTTTTCCAGACTAATTTATCCAAATCACAACGGCGATATTCGGGCAAAATGGTAAAAAAGTCCTCGTACATTTCCAACAAAGAACCGGGGTTTTCCGGGTGTACTTGATGGTAATGAAATAAATAAATTGTCAGTTCATCACCTTCACCAGGAAACAACTCCCAAATTAACTGACGACCTCTAGAAATATCGCCATGACTCAACAGAACATCACCATATTCTGAATCCCAAACCTCTGGTGAGATTCCAGTTAATACTGCCCCAACAGTAGGACAAACACTATCAAAAGCTCGATCTTTATTTAATTGCCAAGCAATCGGAGAAGCTGTTCCCATTGCATCTACCAATAACCGCCCAGTTGCTTGTTTTTCAGTTTGGTTAGGTAAATATTTTAACTGCACTGTTACCTGTTGGGCGTTAATATCGGCGCGGATAAATTCAGTTTCATCCCAAATTTCCCCCCCTAATGCTTTAAGTTTTTTCCCACATAAATGCAGTAATTTCTCCGAATTTAAGGCGATATTTAACACTGTGGGGGTGTGTAAAATTGGCGATTTTAAATGCTGAGGATTATTTCCATCAAAGAATTTGCTAAATCCATCGATATATTCCCGTGCAATTAAACTTTCAAATTCAGCGGGAGTAAACAAACCCAAATCAATTAAACTCTGAAATTCTTGGCGAGAAATATTCCATTCCCGATTCATTCTGCCAAAAGGTAAACGTTCTACCAATAAGACACGATAACCCAATTGCGCCATGACTGCGGCGTGAATTACTCCCAACGCGCCACCAATATAAATTAGGTCGTATTTTTGGGCTGTTTCACTGTTTTTTGGTTGGGTTGCTGACTCAAAGATCACTTGCTTGGGTTCCTGTGGATTTCGCACTCCTTCTCGCCAACGCATTTCCCACCAGTAAGCACGTTTCAGGTCGTTTTCACCGTTGGGCATTTTTTGAAAGTAACGCACGGTTAAGGGGTAGTCAGGGGCGAGTGCGTCAAAAATTGATTGCTGGGAAAGATCGATCGCAGGTGGTTCAGGATATTGATTGGGAAACTGATTCCTGATTTCGGTGGTTAGCTGTTGTAAGATTTGTTGTTCTTGGGAAACAGGTCGATCTCCCCAACGAAATACCTTTAAATATGTCGATCGCTGTACTGACCACACAAAAGCCGAAAGTTGAACATCTGTTTCAGGAATGTTTGTCGTACTACTTGTAGGTTTAGGAGAACTCAGACAAAAACCATCTTGAGTGAGCAATTTTTCGCCCCAACCTGGCTGAAACTCCTGTTGTAACCAAGTGCGAACTGCATCTGTATTCGGGGTGGGGACTTCTAAATAAAGGATTTCTTTCATGCTTAGTAAGGTCGGTAAAGCTAAGTAAAGAGGTGGTGTTGACAAGCACTAAAAGTGCGATATAATAGCCGATACTTAATGCCAATTTAAAAATCTTTACAATTCTCTCATTTTTGTAAATCTTTACGGAGATAACTTAATTAACTAGCTATGAATTATCCCATTCCCGCCAACCCTAAAGAGGTAATGGCTTTACAACAAAAAAGTGTAGATGAAGAACTAATTGCAGCTGCGATCGCTGGAGTGATTCAAATTTCGCGATCGGAAGGCAAATCCTTAGAGCAACTAACAGCGGAAGTGCTAGCTGACGATTGCTTATTGGATATGCAGCAACGGCGTTGGTTGAAAGATGTGGTAGCCCAAGCTTGGGAAAGCATCGCCTGAACTAGAAGATTAGCTAACTTCCCATTTTTTCAACACTCTTAAAACTAAAAAACACAACAGAGCACCAATCAAGCCCAACTGCCATAAGCCTCAACCAGCAGTAACCCCCAAAGCAGCTGAAGCCCAAATTGCAGCAGCTGAAGTCAGTCCTCGAACTCGAATCGATTTAGATTGCTCTCCTGAAGATGTGATTATTTCTCCAGCACCCAGAAAACCGACACCAGCTGCTACTCCCTGAATTACCCTAGAAATGCTGTCACCATCGTTGACTGCTCCCAACACAATGGGAACCATGACAAACAAAGCAGCAGCAAAGCTAACTAATATATGGGTTCTGAAGCCAGCTGGTTTATTTCTGAGTTCTCGTTCCCAGCCAACTATTCCTCCTAGCAGTAAGGAGAGGAACAACCGAGAAAGCAAACCCAGCCAATCATCAGGAGCAAGGGAGAGAGAACTAATCAAAGTCTACCTAAGCGAAAAATTACCTTCCCATCAGTTTAGTGATTTTTGGAACTGATTGCGATCGGTGAAAAGGAAGACTTTGGCAGAAAAAAAATCCCAAAGAAAAAGCGATCGCTC
>JBAVZX010000944.1:0-2606 GCA_049589015.1 Phormidium sp.
CCTTCGCGTCTTCGCGGTTCAAAAAATATTTTATGATTGCTATAACACTCTTATTTGAGTTGCGAGAAAGAGCTTTTATAATGAACCGCGAAGACGCGAAGAGCGCGAAGAAAGAGAAGAAAGAGAAAGTAATATTTGTTTTTTCTTTATTCTTCGGGTAAGGGACATAATGCTCTGACTTCGGCTGCTGTTGTTTGGGCGATCGCTTTTTTGGCTAATTGTTGGCAATCGGTGAGTTTTAATTCTCGAATTTGGGCTTTAATGCTGGGGATGGTGGGGACGCTGACGCTGAGTTCGCTGACACCTAATCCGATTAATAAGGGTACAGCTTGCGGATCGCTGGCGACACCACCGCACACGCCTAGCCATTTTCCGTGATGGCGTGCAGCTGTGGCGGCGACTCCGATTAAGGTTAAGACTCCGGGGTTTAATGCGTCTACGTAAGGGGCTAGTTTGGGATGTCCCCGATCCATTGCTAAGGTATATTGGGTGAGGTCGTTGGTGCCGACGGAGAAGAAGTCAGCTTCTTTGGCAAATTGATCTGCCATGACTGCGGCGGCGGGAATTTCAATCATGATTCCGGCTTCAATGGGCGAAATTCCTAATTTTTGCCGTTCTTCTTCTAACATTCCTTTCGCCATCCGCCATTCTTCTAAACGCGCAATCATCGGGAACATTACTTTGACTTTTCCGGCATGAGATGCTCTTAAAATTGCTCTTAGTTGGGTGCGGAGAATTTCGGGGCGATCGATCCCTATCCGTACACCTCGTTCGCCTAAAAATGGATTTTCTTCGTGAGGAATTGATAGGTAAGGTAAAGGTTTATCGCCGCCAACGTCTAAAGTACGGATAATTAACGGACGTTCTGGGCCCAAAACACGGGCGATACTTTCATAAATTTCGGTTTGTTCGTCTTCGCTGGGGGCGCTGTCTCGTTCCATAAATACAAATTCGGAACGCAATAAACCTACTCCTTCGCCACCTAAAGCAACGGCTTTTTCGGCATCTGCAATATTACCGATGTTTGCTACTACTTCGACATGATAACCATCAGTTGTTGTGGCGGTTTCAAATGCAGTGGCTAAGTCGGCTTGGCGTTTTGCTGCTAATCTGATTTGCAGTTGTCTGACTCTTTCCATTTCTTCTGGGGTAGGATTGAGGCGCATTGTGCCTTTGCTACCATCCAAAATTACTGGTGTACCGTTGGGAAGGTCTAAAATTCTCGGTTCTGTTCCGGCAATTGCGGGAATGTCCATTGAACGAGCGAGAATAGAAACATGGGAAGTTGCGCCTCCACCGACAGTGCAAAAACCGAGAACTTTCGATCGATCCATCGTCGCCGTATCCGAAGGAGTAAGATCTTCAGCCACTAAAATCGTCTGATCCGGGTAACTGACTTCTTCTAATGTTGCACCTGTTAAAATTCGCAATACCCGTCCGCCCACATCTCGCAAGTCATTCGCCCGCGCCGCTAACAGTTCATTTGGCAATTTTGCTAGTTGTTGGGCTTGGTAAGTATAGGTTTGTTTCCAAGCAAAAGCCGCACTTTTCCCTTCGTCAATAGCTGCGGTTGCCATTTCTTCAATTTCTGGATCTTCCAGCAGTTCTTGGTGGGCGGCAAAAATGGCGGCTTTCGCTGCATCTGCTTGTCCGTGTACTTTGGCGCGGAGTGCTTCTATTTCTAGTTTGGCTTGCGCGATCGCATTTTCTAACTTCCGCCTTTCTTTATTCGCGTTTTCTCCCGTTTCGGCTACACTAATCTCTTGATGTTGAATCCGGTAAGTGTTCCCCACCGCCACACCTGGAGAAGCCGCTACACCTAAAATTAGATTTGGATCTTCCGATCGCGGACGAGGTGCAGGTGTGTTAATCTCAGCTTGGGCAACACTAGCAGGTGCAGGTGCAGGTTTAGATCCTTCTTCCCCTAGTCCAGCTTGCATTTCTTTGGTCAGTTCGGCAACTGCTGCTTCCGCATCTTCCCCTTCTGCAACCAAATAAACTGTATCACCATTGCCAGTTGACAATCCCATCAACCCGACAACGCTACGTACATTCGCCTGTTTATCACCAAACTTTAAGCGAATATCAGACTTATATCTTTTGGCTAAGTTCGCTAAAACCGCCGCAGGGCGGGCGTGCAATCCTGTAGGGTTGGGAATTACAATTGCTTGAGATGTAACTTTTTTCCCAGTTACACTTTTTTCGGCGGTTGCTGTCTCACTCCCTGTTAAGGTGAGTTCCAACACTACATCTTTTCCCCCAGTCACATCACCAGAACGCGGCGCAAAATTTGCCACTTTCTCACCGTTGGTAATCACTAGCTGAGTTAGCAAACTCCGGGCATTCAAGGCAATATAGTCTGCATCAAAGTCAATTAGCGCCTCTCCGGTTTTTACCTTGTCACCTTCTTTAACTTTCGGTGTAAAACCTTTGCCTCTCAAGGTAACGGTGTCTAACCCTATGTGCATCAACACTTCTAGCCCTTCCGCCGTTTTAATCGTTACGGCGTGATGAGAAGGATGCAATTGAATCACTTCCCCGTCACAGGGCGCAAACAAAGTCTCACCGACAGGATCAATTGAGATGCCATCCCCAACCATTTTTTG
>JBAVZX010000945.1:0-1613 GCA_049589015.1 Phormidium sp.
ACTCCAAGCTAAGGGAAAAAATGCTGGATTGACGGAAGCAGAACGCTACGAACTGTTAGTTTTAATGTCAATTTATCAAATAGGACAATTAAGAAAATCAGCCGGATTAGCTGAAGCAGTTCGTCGAGGATTAAAAACACCTTTATTACCATGAGTTCTCTATCGGAAACTCTCCGGCAAAAGGTTCGGCAAAGAGCAGAAAATCGCTGCGAATATTGCCTTAGCCATCAAGATTATATTATGGGTAGATTGCAGATCGATCATATTCAACCTCTCGCAAAAGGAGGAATGGATACAGAAGATAATCTCTGTTTAGCTTGTGAATTATGTAATCAATATAAGTGGGTACAAACTGAAAGTTTAGATCCGCAATCAGGTGAAACTGTTTCTTTATTTAATCCCCGTCAACAGCAGTGGAAAGAGCATTTTACTTGGAGTACAGACGGAACCGAAATTATTGGTATAACTGCTTGTGGTAGGGCGACAATCGCCGCCCTAAGATTAAATAATAATTTAGCTGTTATTGTGCGTCAAAATTGGGTTAAAGCTGGTTGGCATCCACCAAATTAAAGTTAAAATTTTGAATTAGGTAGGTGATAAATTTAATAAAAAAAGCTGCCCAAACATTGAAAAGTAGGGCAGCTGAAATATTTAAAAGATTGAACTAAATTAAACAGTCTTAGCGATTTGATAAGGACTAGTTAATTTATCCAATTGTTTGGTTAACAAACTGAGGAATAAACCCACATCAGTAACAACGCCGACAGATTCGATCGATCCCCGATCGCTTAACTTAGTAACAACCGCTGGGTTAATATCTACACAAACCATCTTCACTCCCGCAGGTGTCATATTACCCACACCGATCGAGTGCAACATGGAAGAAAGCATTAAAATCATGTCCGCACCTTGGAGCAATCTGGCATACTCTTCTTGTGCCTTAATCAGATCCATTTCCGTATCTGGTAAAGGGCCATCATCACGAATTGAACCAGCTAAACAGAAAGGTACATTGCTGCGAACACATTCGTACATTACCCCAGTTTTAAATACGCCTTGTTCCACAGCTTTGGCAATATTTCCGTAACGACGAATGATGTTAATTACCTTTAAGTGGTGACGGTGCCCACCGCGAACCGCAACACCTCGCTTCATATCCACACCTAACGAGGTTCCCATCATTGCTTGTTCGATGTCGTGAACTGCGATCGCATTTCCACCCAACAAAGCTTGTACATAACCTTCCCGAATCAAGCGGGATAAGTGTTCCGCACCACCAGTATGAATCACCACTGGCCCTGCTGTCACCACCACTTTACCGCCTTGATCGCGGATTTGGCGCAATTCCCAAGCGATTTGTTCCACAACCAATTCTACACGGCGTTCGCTGGAAACACCCGCGCCCATAAAGCTAAATTCTTGCGTATTCCGTTGTTCGCGAGACTCAGTTTTACGAATTGTGCGGATACCTTCCACACCCACAATTACATGATCGCCAATCTCCAAATCTCTGAGTAATTTACATTTTGCGATCGGTCCTTCAGCCGTAAAGTTTACTGCGATCGCACCATCCATCCGCTGATTTTGTACCTTCACCCACTGACAATTTACCC
>JBAVZX010000946.1:0-3940 GCA_049589015.1 Phormidium sp.
AAGTAGAGTAGTACTACTACTCTGCTTTCGGTGACTGAGTATTCGTGCCAGCAACGATTGTTACATTTCTTTACGTCGTGTCCTATTTTGCGCGTATCTCGGCTTTACCCCTATTGGAGAGCAAGCCATGCCTTTGTTTATACATTTGCACTTCTAACAGCATTGTCGGGGCGGCAAGCTTGCCAAAAGGGGGACACTCGTAGCACAATTTGGGTATGGTTAATTGAGCAAGCAGCAACGTTCCAAGAGAATTATCATTCGGCTAACACAGAAAGAGCGAGAATTAGCCGAAGTAAAAGCTCAAAAAACAGGACTTTCTTTGAGTGAATTATTTCGGGCTAGTACGCTCAAGCAACAATTACCGCGCAAAGTAACGCACATCGCAGCCGACACTTACAGAGAATTAGCCAAAATCAGCATCAATTTAAGCCAACTAACTCTAGCTGCTAACGCCGCTATTAAGTTGGGCCAAACTCCACCTGCCAATTCAAAAATGCTGGAGAACTTAGAAATCCTGCTCAAACAAGTCAGAAGAGAACTAGTCGAAATTGATGTAGTGGCAGACTTAGAGGATGACGATGATTGGGAAGCAAGTTAAAGGTAGGGGATTTCGAGAATTGCTCAATTACCTGTTCAATAAAGAAGGAGCACAATTGATTGGCGGTAACATGGTTGGTGAAAACCCACGCGAATTAGCTGCCGAATTTCGCTTTTTAAAGGCATTGAATCCGACAGTAAAAAGAGTGGTTTATCATGCCTCTTTATCAGTGCCAGCTAGAGAAAAGTTGGATAATGAAAAATGGATTGCCATTGCCCAAGATTATCTTAATGGAATGGGCTTTGATGATAATCAGTATGTGATAGTTCGTCATGTCGATCGCTCTCACGACCACATCCACATAGTTGCCAGTAGAATCAAGTTAACTGGAGAATGCGTACATGATGGTTGGGACTACAGACGTTCCGAACAACTGATTCGCCAACTAGAGCGAGATTATCAACTGGAGGCGGCGCAGTCTAGTTGGGAAAAAGATAGAAGAAGTCCCACAACTGGAGAATGGCGACAGAGACAACGCACTGGAGAAGACAGCGTGCGCGAGAAGTTGCAGGATTATATTGATGAAGCGGCTGCTGATTGTCCGACGATGCCACAATTGATTAATCGACTAAAAAATGAAGGAATTGATGTTAGGATTGGTTACACGCCCACTGGCAATTACGGTATTTCCTATCAGTTAGATGGCATTGCAATTAGCGGTACTCATTTGGGTAGGGAGTACACTTTTCCCGGACTTCAAAAGTATAAAGGTGTTAGCTATTGTAGCGAACAAGAGCGGGCTATTCAAAGAGCTAGTAATCGCTTACCAGCAGATGTTGAAGAGGTACAGTTAAAGCGTATTAGAATTGTGGCACAAATTGTTAGTAATTACCTCGATCGTATTGGTGAAAACGGACATCAAAGTAAGCAGTATACGGCTGGTTGGGATGAAGATGAATTGGTATTGGTAAGGAATAGCGATTCGAGGCAGTTGATGAGAACTATATATAAGGATAATGGTTGGGAAGCTGTAGAAAGAGGGCGGTTGACTGAAGCTGATGTACAGTTCTTTCAACGATGGCAGCAGTTGTTAATAGAAGCACAAGAAAGAGAGCAATTGGAACAGGAACGAAAGCAGGAGAAACTTGGTTTTGACTTAGAGCCTTGAGTACAATTAAAGTTGTTAAAGAAGATACAGAGATAGTAACAAAGGCGCTAATTAATGCAGCGATCGCATATCCAACTTACTCAATTTTATTTAGTTATGGCAGATAGGGAAAAAGCGATCGCAACTGCTTTCACATTTTCACCTTTAAATTTTGGATATGACTGCTCTATCTTAGAAAAACTCAATTCTTCCGAACCTGTAAACTCAGTTACATAGTCTAAGGTTTTTTTAGAAGGGGTGATACTGGACGTGATCCGTAGTTTAAGCCTTGCATAATTAAATATCCTAATCTAACCCCCAATCTATATAATTAACCCCTTAGTTATAGAGCCTGTTGCTGGTTTGGACAGGATAACTAAGAGGTTTTTTGTATAATATTTTGTTGGCTAAATAGCCTGTATATTTGTTTTCCTAAGTCGCTGGAGAAGGAAGAGTTATTAACCTATGGTCTTAGTTAATTTTTAGTATTCAGGGTTTCGTGATTTTTACCTCCAACTTTGGTTTAGTTTTGACTTCCAGTTTCCACTTTGTTGATTCCAGAACTATACCTGTGAATTCTCCTAGCAGTTTTTCTAGTTTATGTTGTCCTAGAATTAACAGTCCAGGTGTACCGCAGATAAGGTAAGGGAACAGAGCATGGAAGTCAATTTGGATGATTGGCATTTTTTTAAGCCTTTTTTTTGGTTTGCCAGCAACAAGGCTCATTATTAGATGTTATCTGAGCTTCTTTGCATAGTCAGTTGCAGAAAACCGTCAGTTAACGGTACGGTTTTCTCTCTATTTACACCCTAAGTTTATTTGCGCCAGAACTAAGCCACCGTTTGTTGTAGCAATAAGAGAACTTTGACTTTTTACTTTTTATTTTCTTTAGACCAAACCCATTTCTGGCAAGTCTGTTGAGCGCCTTTGGCTACATCAGTTTGAGGGTTTTTTAAGATGGGGTGATACTGAAGACGATCGCACGCAATTTGCAGCCACCCTTTCCAGCTACCTGGCAACAACTGTAAGGTAGCGCCACTTCCATTGACGACAATGAATTCACCATTGGGACTGAAGGCAACCGAATAAATCCGACTACCATTACTCTCTATCGGTTCTCCAATCTGATTGCCCAGCAAATCTGATAATCTAACAGTTCCGTCCCTACTGCCGCTGACAATGTACTGACCATCCGGGCTAAAGGCAACTGAATAAACAGTATCTTTATGTTCTTGAAAGACAGCTATCTGTTCGCCTTTTCGGTTCCACAACCTTACCGTCTTGTCTCCACCAGTGACAATGTACTGACCATTCGGGCTAAAGGCAGCAGAGTAAACTGTATCTTCATGGCCTTGAAAGACAGCTATCTGTTCGCCTTTTTGGTTCCACAATCTTACCGTCTTGTCCGAACTGGCACTGACAATGTATTGACCATCGGGGCTAAAAGCAAGCGAACTAATTCCACCCTCATGTCCTCGAAAGACGGCTATCTGTTCACCTTTCCGGTCCCACAACCTTACTGTCTTGTCCCCATCATCAATACTATATGTTTCACCACGTCCCCACACTGACTTAGAACCAGGACCACTAACGATATATTGACCATTTGGGCTGAAAGCAACCGAAGCGACCCCTCCCTCATGTCCTTGAAAAACCTTACTAACTGGAGTACCCTGACGATTCCACAATTGAATACCTTCAGAATTACCAATTAATACGTACTCACCATCAGGGCTAAAGGCAACACTGCCTCCAGATCCACTATTTGCGAATGGCTTACCTAGCATATTACCCTGCCGATCCCACAGCAGCACTTTCCCATCGTGACTGCTGCTGACAATATATTCACCATTTGGGCTGAAGGCAATCGAGATAATATAACCAATGGAAATCTCATTTCCTCCGAAAAACTTACCCAACGAATTGCCAGAATTCCACAATCGTACAGTTTTGTCGGAACTACCACTGATAATGTATTTACCATCTGGGCTGAAGCCAACCGAAGTAACGCCTCGCTCATGACCTTGGAAAATCAGTGACTTGTCAAGACCCCATAACCTTACTGTAGTGTCATCTGTGAACTCATTTCCAGAACCACCACTAACGAGATAGAGATTATCAGGGCTGAAGGCAAGCGCACTAATGATACCCTTATGTCCTGTAAAAGAGCTAACAGATTCAACAGATCCATTTTCCTGCCAATCCCATGACTTTATCTCCCCATAATCGCCGCCACTGGCTATATGCTTTCCATC
>JBAVZX010000947.1:0-9118 GCA_049589015.1 Phormidium sp.
GGCTTAAAGAGCACTGTTGAGAAGCAGAAAGAAGAGGCTGTTTAGCTGAGATTTTGCACCTGCACTTTTAGTCCGCCTGCGAATCAATTCGCAGGCTAATAGCTCAAGTCCATTTTAATGGACTGAAAGCTTTTGAATCCTAAGTAGGGCTATTTCCTGTTTTTTGTTCAGTAGTTTTAGTTGTCATTCTGCATTAATTTAGCTGTGGTACGTGCTACCCGTGCCTGAGTTTGTACCATGTAGGGACCACTCAATTTGCGGGATGCAGCCACTAAAAAAATGGAACCAAAGAAAAAATCGATCGCAGTTAGAATCAAAATTGCGTTAATCCAACTGTTTGTCAGGGTGTAGATAAACCAGATCGCGATCGCGTGTGCGAACAAGCCAACTAATGTCATTAATCCTGCACCGATCGCTAACATAATCAAGCCACTGATCAGGCGTTTCTTTTCTTTTTCTGCCTCCCGCATCGCAATATCCAGGTGCATATCAACAAGCACCGTAGCGATCCGAATCAGGCGATTGGCGTAGGTATTCACTGAATCAAAAATTGCATTAGCGACCACGAATCCCTCCCAATAAAAAGCCCAAAATAAAACCAATTCCCAATGCAGTTAGCAAACTACCCCCGACATTATTTCGCACTTTTTCATTGAGTTCTGGTAGAACTTCTTTTTTGAATTGCGCTAACAGTTCTTCAGTTCGTTCTTCTAGCAAATCAATGGTCTGTTTTAGATCCGTTTCAGTAAGTGTACTGTTGGTCAACTGGGTGAGTCGTTCCGAGAGCCGAGTTGTTTTGGGTGGTGCGGATTCCAGTAAGGCAAGCTGATACAACTCGCGAAGTTGACGACGAATCAAGGCACGGGTGCGATCGGTCAAAGTGGCAATAGAGTCCACCACTCGCTCTAGTTCTCCATCGGTACTAGCGAGGTTATCTGGAGAAAGATCTGACCATTCTTCTAAAATTAGGGGAACGATCGCCTTAAAGTTGGCTTTGAAGCGATCGGGACACAAGGTTGGAAGGGAATCGTTTTGAAGCATCGCGGTTTAATCAACAGCTGTCACAGTGATGCTTTCTGCCACTTTTCTGGCTTCGATCGCCTCCAATACAGCAACTTCTGCCTCTTCTGCTGCCGCTGCTGCAAACAAGATTGCTGCTAGGGCATATTCTTCTGCTTTGTCAGCGTGTTTTAATAACTTCTCTTGCTCCTTTTTCTCTTTCCATTCAGCAACTTCTGCTTCGACTTCTTCCTTTTTCGTCTCCAATCGCTGCGCCAATGTAGCTTTCGCTGCAATTAAGTCTTCTTTCTTCTGCTCAAGTTTAGTTTTGGCTTCTGCCAACTTTGTCTTGATTGTTTCTTCTGCGTCTTTCGATGCACTAGAAAGCTTTTCTTTCGCTTCGCCCAACTGAGTTTCAATGCTATTCAAACGCAGTTTTAAGTCATCACAGAATTGAGAAATTCTTTCACTCATGGTTGATTTTTCTCCTTATATTTAAGTTAACCTGCAATGTTGCAGCTTTGCGGCTTCAATATCGAATTATACAATTAATATCTGTCGCAAGTATGAAAGAAAAGGCTTTTGACCAAATTTATATATAATACACAAAACAATGGACAAAAACTAATACTAAAGAGCAGTTGAGGGGAGTTGGTACTAACTCCACAAAAGCGCCAAGAAACGATACTGTTGGTCTAGTACCGCTCAACTAAACTTACTCAAACCTACTCAAGAGGCGGAAAGACTAGTCATTCGTAGTGGGTCAAGCACCACAGGGTTAAACGGCAAACCCTTTATTCCTTGGTCAAAGACATCAGGAATTACTTTTCTGGTAATATTAAATGACCCATTCACATCGGCATTTAATAACTTACCACTCGCTGTTTTATACAATCCTCTAGCTATTCTATGTCCCTGAAACACTGACCTTTTTTCTCCATACTTAGGGAGAGCATCCCCATCTACAGCACTAGCAACAGATGTATAAGATTCTTCTGTAATCACGACTTTTATTCCGGTTAATTGGGCTTTATAGGTCAACATTTCTATTAACCGATAATGAGGAATATTCACAAATTGTTGATTATTCCTTTGACCTAAGTTAATTTTTTGTTTCCAGTTAGCATTATGCCCAATTACCAGGATTCCTATGTGATGCTGTCTACACCAATCTATGACTCTTCGGCTGGCTGTATGTAGATAGTTATCTACTCTACAGTTGCGCTTATGAGTGAGATTTTTTAATCTTTGCGATTGGGTTTGATTATGCTGGAGTTTGAGCGCAGATTGTAAACAGGAACGTTGTTTATTGTAAAAGGTGTTAATCGCTTTTAGTGGTCTGCCTTTAATCAAAAGAGGTGTGATGCCTGTTTGATTGGTAGTTACAGCCATTAAGTTATTAACGCCTAAGTCTATACCTGCTATTTGTTGATGGTTGGTGGTTAACTCTACTTTTTCATAAACTATTTCGATGATATAACAACTACTTTTCGGCACAATCCTCGCCTCGATTATTTCTGTTTGTGATGTGGGAATTTGGATTTCACTCATTGATAGCTGACAAATTCCTTTTTTTAAGGCTTTTTTGGAGATGGCTTCGTGAGGATAAGGGAGAATATTGCGCCCTTTGGTTTTATGTTTATATCCCGGTATTTTTGGTTGACCATGAAATTTTTCGGGATGTTTCTGCCAGACTTTTACCGCAAGACAATAACTTGTCCATGCTGAATCTAATCGGCGGATGATTTGCTTACTAACTTTTGTTGGTAAGGCTTTATAGTCCGGCGTTTGTGATAGAAGGTGGTAAAGTTGATTAAAGTTTAATTTCTGGTGGTGGACAAAGAAGTGTTGACGATAATGATAATTAGCTAGGTTAAACAAATTTTTCGCCAAAAAAGCTTTGTGGTCAATTTCTGACCACAGGGAATGGTTTTTGGTGATGATATGACGTTCCACTAGCTTCATGTCTTGATTATATTGTGAGCCCAAGCTCATCGAAAACCACACTCGCCAAAAATTAGTCACTATTGGCATTTAGCTAGAAAAATGAGTAAGATTGAGGAGAATTAGCTAGATTTTTGGCAACTGTATTTACCCCCAACAGGAGTAAAGGAAACTTCTATGACTACCTTTCAGCCGGATGCAGAAACGGTTGCAACTCAAGATTTATCTAGCAACCAACTAGCCGATGAGTTGGTTCAAGAAACGGTTAATTACCAAGATGTCATCGAAACTGTAATCTCCAGCTTGGATCAAGATGATACTGCAATGGTGAGCAAAACTGAGGCGGGTCATCTGTGGAAGTTTAAATACGGGACTATTGAAGTATTTGTCCAACTCACTGGATCTACAGATGATGATAGCTTCACAGTTTGGTCGTCGGTACTAAAATTACCAGCTAAAGATGAATTAGGGTTAATGCGGAAACTTTTGCAAATGAATGGAACGGAAACTTTTGAGTCTCGTTTCGCTATTATCGAAGATCAAGTAGTGGTAATCACAACTCGCACTGTGGCAGAACTTTCTCCAGGGGAAATCTCCCGTGCTATTACTATTGTTGCCACAATTGCAGATAATAATGATGAAGTTTTGCAAGAGCAGTTTTGTTAGTTTTCAGATCATGTCTGCTTTCATCACTTGGGATAAAACTGTTTTGTTGTAAACACTTCAGTGTTCTGATGCGAGAAATATCCGACTGAAGTCGCAACTACAAACAATTTAACTCGACATGATATGACAAATGACAAATTTCGTTTAATTCCGCTGCTGGAGGCTTCAGGTAAGGTGCAAATGGCTATTGATGAGTGGCTATTAGAACAGCATCGACTGGGTTTACATCCTCCAGCTTTACGTTTTTATACTTGGTCGCCAGCAGCGATTTCTTTAGGATATCATCAGCGACGTTGGCCTGATTTTTGGGAGGATTTAAGTTGGGAAAATACTAAGTTAGATTTGGTACGTCGTCCTACTGGAGGAAGGGCGGTTTTACATCAGGGTGATTTAACTTATGCGGTAATTACTTCGGGAATTTCTGGAAATCGGATGCAAGTTTACCAAAAGTTGTGTGAGTTTTTGATTGTGGGTTGGCGATCGCTCGGCGTAAACTTACACTATGGTAAAGCTGGTCGTAGTTATATTCACAATCCTAATTGTTTTGCTACGGCTACAGGTGCAGATTTATTGTTAGAAAATGGTTCTAAACTGATTGGTAGCGCCCAAGTTTATCGGGATGGTGCTATTTTGCAGCATGGTTCGATGCAGTTGCAACCTGATAAATCCCTGTTCTCTGAAGTTTTTCCTGATGCTGAACCACCAACAATTAATTTACCTATGATTCAGAAGGAAGAAACCTTAATTGAAAGTGTGATGCCAGCACTAATTTCAGCCGCAGAGAGTTGCTTTAATACTGAATTAGTATTGCACCCTTTATCTGATTTTGAATGGCAATCCATTCACGCTCAACTTAATTTAAATCCCGGTTCATCACTTGTCAGAAAATCTCTAACTATAGCTAGCAACCACCCCTAATCAATAATTCAAGTTTTAGGATTAATATGAGTTGGAGAATTTATATCTACTTTTACTTGAATCACATTTTTTTCTTCGTCGGAGGGCGCAACATATTTTTGGCACTCAACGCTAGCACCTCTGTATGTAAGATGGAAGGTTTGGGGAATTTTAGCTGCTTCTGAACGATCATTTTTCCAAACTTGACCCCGATATTTTCCGGCTAAATCAGTCTCGGCAACTTCTATGTTATTGGAATTAGAAGAATTATGTTCGTAGTTATTGCCCCGATAAAGTAGAGGTAGTTTGTTTTCCTGCTCTATCTTTACTGTCTGATTTGCTTGTCCCAATTTTATTGTCCAAAGTCCGGCAATGACTAACAGGAAAAGCTGGATTTGCCAAGGCGCTAATATCAAACTCAAAAGTAAGCCGATCGCCGCAATTATGCCACAAAGGTAGACAATTTCATCTGATGACTTTTTGAGAAAGTAAGTTGCCACTAGTACAATTGTTAATGGAACCATGAAAGTGAAGTTCATACTTTTATTACCTCTTGAATAAATCAGCCTCAGCTGATTAACCTTTTGGGTTTTAATTTCCTAATCTGCTATTATAACTTGCTGTAACTAAGTTCCTCAAACAGTCCTTAATGGCTGAAATCGGCTGGAATTACTACTGATTTCTAGCTATAAATTATATTGGCCATAAACTTCCTCAAGAAGCGATTTAACCAGGGTGTGGTCAAAACCCCTTGGTGAGACCAAAAATTTCTCCCCATTCGGGGCATCAATCTCAACCAACGAATGATTGACCACACCATAGTGATTTAGAGGACTCCTGAGTTAGTAAGTCCCAAAATTACACCAGCGCCCAAAATGTGACCAAAGCAAGCACCTGCGATCAATTGTGGTAAACCAAATCCAGGTACAGGGGAAGCTGGTTTGCTACCTCTATCTTGAGTAGCATAGCGGACAATTAAAAGTGCCAGAATGTTGCAAACAATCATTACTGCTCCTACCTGCAAAGACCAATTATCGGAGCGGACATTCAGGACTTGTGCGGCCAATAAAATTGAGTGAATCAAATTCTTTCTCCTGTTTCGAGAAAATCAATAGATGGATTATATGACGGAGAGTTAGCAGTTGATGAAGAATTCAGAAGACCGAATACAGGAGATAGGAGAAAAAATCACCTCTGTATCTCCTGAGTTCTGTTTCCTGAATTGTTGGTTAAAGGACACCTGCATTACCTAAACCGAGAATTACGCCAGCGCCCAGGATATGACCAAAACTCATGGTTGCCAGCAGTTCGGCTACGGTAAAATTACGGAATAGTGCGGGTTTAGAAACTGGAAGATCTGGGCTTTGTCCGGGATTTTTAATCGCAAAGCGACCAATGGCAATGGCTACCAAGTTGCAGAAAATCATCACTGCGCCTACAGCAGGGCTCCAACTGGCTGTGGTGGGAGCAGTGTACTCAACTCCTAGTAAAATTGAGTGAATCAAGATGCGTCTCCATTACATAACTTCATCAAGAATTATAAAAAGCTGATGTCCAAAAACTTGTTTTTGTTTTAAGAGTTAACATAATCGCAAAATTTTGATACAAATCCAGACAATTTCTAGAGGTTAAGGAAAATATGCGGGTAAAGATTTGTGGGCTTACTAAACGAGAACAAGGTGATGCGATCGCTCAAATGGGAGCGACGGCTTTAGGATTTATCTGTGTCCCCACCTCTCCCCGCTACGTGAGTGCGACACAAATTTCTGGGATTATCCAAGGACTTTCGCACAAAGTTGACTGCATTGGTGTATTTGCTAATACCACTGTGATGGAAATTTGTCAAACTGTAACGGCAACAGGATTAAGTGGTGTACAGTTACACGGTAATGAATCCTCGGAATTTTGCCGAAAGTTGCGCCAGTCATTACCAGAAATAGAAATTATCAAAGCATTACGAGTGCGAACTACTGAATGTTTAACTAACTCAGAAATTTATGCTAATTCTGTAGATATACTTTTGTTAGATGCTTATCATCCCACTCAATTGGGTGGTACTGGTAAAACCTTAGATTGGACTACACTACAACAATATAAACCTTGTCTGCCTTGGTTACTCGCTGGTGGATTAACACCAGATAATATTGTGGATGCTTTGAGTTTATTACAACCAGATGGGATTGATTTGTCTAGTGGTGTAGAGCGATCGCCAGGAGACAAAGACTTAGATAAAGTTGCCCAATTATTTATCAAACTAAGGCAAACAGAACAGATTTTGTTAAACCAGATTCTTTAACTAACAATTATAGCAACCACCAAGGCGATTAAGCCAGTAGTGGAGGTAGAACCTCCCAGAGATCGTTCCCAGGTTGAACCTGGGAACGAGAAAATCTAAAATTCTTAGAAGAATGAAGGTTGGTGACGAATTAAATTGAGGAATTCTTCACGAGTTTTTTGTTCATCTTGGAATACTCCCACCATTGCACTAGTAACAGTCCAAGAACCAGGCTTTTGGACACCTCGCATTACCATACACATGTGGCTAGCTTCCATAACTACAGCCACACCTTTTGGTTCTAAAATAGTTTGAACTGCTTCGGCAACTTGGCGAGTTAAACGTTCTTGAACCTGCAAACGGCGGGAATACATTTCGACAATTCTGGCTAATTTGCTCAGTCCCACTACTTTTTGGTTGGGGATATAAGCAACGTGCGCTCTACCCATGAAAGGTAGTATATGGTGTTCGCAAAGGCTAAAGAAATTGATATCTCTTATGAGTACCATTTCGTTGTGACCTTCATCAAAAATGGCATCATTTACGAGTTCTTCAAGAGATTGATTGTAACCGCTGGTGAGGAAGCGCATCGCTTCTGCAACTCGCTTGGGAGTTTTTAGCAATCCTTCCCGTTCGGGATCTTCTCCTACTCCCAAAAGCATTGTCCGTACAGCGTCCATCATCTTTTGGTTATCTTCTTCAGAGGGAGAATGTAGCTTTGCTTCTCGACCATTTAAGGTGTTGCGATCGGGTCGAGTTGAGACATTAACACTGCTATTGTTATTAGCTGGAAGAGATTGAGAAACATTGGAACCGTTGGAGGAAGCGATAGTCATGATTAGCCTTAAGTTTAGAGAATTAAGTGAAATTTAGGATGTAAATCCTTAGAATTTGCCAGCACTAGGCATGAGAGTTAATTCTTCGATCACTGCTTGTTCTGGTAACAGAACGGTGACAAGAATCGAGTGGGCTACTATTTCTGGGGTGAGCATGGCTGAGCGATCGAAATCAGCATCAACTGTCTCTGTGTCCCAAAGTGGCGTATTCACTGAACCTGGACAGATCGCACTCACGCGAATGCCGCGATCGCGTTCTTCAGCTGCTAGAGTTTTGGAGAGTGCCATCAAGCCAAATTTGCTGACGCAGTATGGGCCCCAGCCAGGAAAAACTTGTTGACCTGCTATTGAGATCACATTGATAATTGTTCCTCTGTGGTGATCGCGCATTTGCGGTAATACACCCTGAATACATTGAAATACACTGGTAAGATTCAGGTCAATTACCTTTTGCCAGTCATCAAGAGGGGTATCGATAATATTTTTCGTGTACCCCATGCCAGCATTGTTTACCAAGATGTCGATCGGGCCAAAGTCTGCGGCGATCGCTTGCATTTTTACTTTTACCTGGTCAATCTCAGCTAAGTCTATGGGATAAGCTTTCGCTGTCACCCCAGCTTTCGCTACTTCTTGAACCACTGCCGCTAATTTTTCTTGGGAGCGACTTAATAATCCTACATGAATCCCAGCCTGAGCAAATGCTAAAGCTGTCGCTTTGCCGATGCCGCTGCTGGCTCCTGTAATCAGTGCGCGTCTTTCGCTGGAAGCACTCATTGAGTTAAATTATCTCGAAATTTGCTTTTAACACCCATTGCTTCTGGCCAACTGTCAAACAGACAAGTTGTTCTTCCCAAAATTCGTCATGGTGCGCTCATTTGACTTAGCCCAACCTAGAGCCAGCTTGAGATGAGAGCTTGTGTAAACAAATGTTACGCTTCGATTATATCATTTGCCACAGACTTGAAACTAGATGAAAAGATTTCAAGCTGATAATTCCATAAATACACCTATGCGACGGAACTTTTGATAACGTAATTCCCGACGTTCACTGTTGGTAATTTGGGAGAGTTCTGCTAAGTGATGTAAAATTGCCTGTTTAAGTATAGCTGCTGTTTTCAGGGGGTCGGAGTGAGCGCCACCGATAGGTTCGGCTAATAAATCGTCTAAAATTCCCAAGTTTTTCAAATCTGCGGCAGTAATTTTCAGGGCTTCCGCTGCTTGGGGAGCTTTAGCGGCATCTTTCCAGAGGATAGAAGCACAGGCTTCCGGGCTAGCGACGGTGTAAACTGAGTGTTCAAACATTAAAAGTCGATCGCCCACTCCAATTCCTAAAGCGCCACCAGAACCACCTTCACCGATCACAGTACAAATAATTGGCACATTTAAGCGAAACATTTCTCTTAAATTGTAAGCGATCGCTTCTCCTTGACCTAACTGTTCCGCTTCCACACCAGCCCAAGCACCGGGAGTATCAATAAAAGTAATAATTGGCATACTGAAG
>JBAVZX010000948.1:0-6007 GCA_049589015.1 Phormidium sp.
TTGCTAGTCGGGCGATCGACAATTCTGAAGGATGGCGCATTTTATATGATAATTTGGGCGAACCTGTAATTGAAGAAGCGATCGCCATCGCCCCCGGAACTATAGTCACTGTTTCTAATTTATTCGGTAATTGGCCTGTGCGTCGTCAAAGTTTACCAACTCCTGCCCAACAATTGCGATCGCTACAAGCAATAATTCACCAAATTGCGATCTGTCATCCCCACATTACTTGGCAAATTGAACAAAGCGATCGCCCCTGGTTTACCATTAGTCCGGGAATCACTGCTCAAGGGATTTTACCACAAATTATTCGGGATTTAAAAATCAGCGACTTGCAACATTTAAAAATAGAATTATTAACAGATTTGTCAAGTTCCAAACCGCGAGAAATTAGCCAAACTGAATATTTAGAGTTGGTTTTAGGTTTACCAGATAGATGTCATCGTCGCCGACCTGATTGGGTAAAAGTGGCAACTAATGGTAGAATTATTAAATCCTCAGAATTAGAACAAACTATTTTCACAGCTTTTGCCCGAACTTTACCACGCGATCGCTTTCCTGTCTGTTTCTTACACTTAAAAATTTCTCCCGATCAAATAGATTGGAATCGTCACCCCGCCAAAGCAGAAATTTATCTCCATAGTATTAGTCATTTACAAAAACAAATCTTACAAGCGATCGAGCAAGCATTAAACCTTAACCCGAACAATATCGCCGAAACTGCCCACAATCAAAGAATCGGAAAACTACTCACCGCTGCTGAAGAAAAAGCCAACTATAATATCAATCGTAGCATTCAACCAGAAACAGCAAAAAAAGATCAACTTAGCTTAATCGAACTTCGGGCAGTTGCCCAAGTCAATAATACATACATAGTCGCAGAACATCCCGCTGGATTATGGTTAGTAGAACAACATATCGCCCACGAACGAGTTTTATATGAACAAATATGCGAACATTGGCAAATCCTCCCTCTCGAACCTCCCCTAATTCTTAATAATCTTTCCCCACAACAAGTGGAACAACTACAACGCATTGGTTTAGAAATAGAAATTTTTGGCGAACAAATTTGGGCAATTCGTAACGCCCCAGCATTACTTTCCCAAAGGTCAGATTGTGCAGATGCTTTAAGAGAATTAAGCTTAGGAGGAGACTTACAAACAGCCCAAGTTGCTGTTGCCTGTCGCAGCGCAATTCGCAATGGTACACCCTTAACTTTACCAGAGATGCAAACATTATTAGCACAATGGCAGAACACCCGTCATCCCCGCACCTGTCCCCACGGTCGTCCGATTTTTTTATCATTAGAAGAATCTGCCTTAGCGAAATTTTTTCGCCGAAATTGGGTTATTGGCAAAAGTCATGGTATTTAATGATTAGTAATTTGTCATTAGTGGTTATTATGAAAAAAAACATCTTGAGTTTGGTAATTTATTTCACATCATTTTTTTTGGCAACTTCCGTACAAGCTGCTAACCCTAATCATGTTAAACAGCTATTAGCAACCAACAATTGTCCTAATTGTGATTTAAGCAAAATAGACTTGCGGCGAGGAAATTTTCCAGGCGCAGATTTGAGTAATGCTAACTTAGCAGGGGCAATGTTGGAAGGCGCTAATTTTAAAAATGCTAACCTCCAAGGCGCGGAATTGCAAAATACAATTCTCAGAAGTGCCAATTTAGAATCAGTTAATTTTAAAAATGCCAAAATGCGCGGAGTAATGATGCGAAACGCCAAATTGAAAGATGCTAATTTTCGGGGTGCGAGAATGCGAGATGCCAAACTTAGAGGAACTGATTTGAGAAACGCAAACTTAATGAATACCTTTTTAAAAGATGCGGTGTTGCGGGAAGCTGATTTAACTAATGCTGATTTAAGAGCGGCTGATTTGTCAGATGCAAAACTCAATGATGCTGATTTACAAGCTACTAATTTGGAAAGTGCTAGCTTGATTAATGCTGATTTAAGTGCTGCATATTTAGGTGATGCTAGTTTAAAAAATGCTAATTTGTCAAATGCTAATTTCAAAGGAACAACTCTAGTTACAGCGAGTTTAGTAGGAGCTAAATTGCTGCAAACTAACATGAGCAGTACTAACTTACAAGGGGCTAATTTGAGTCAAGCAGATTTAAGTGGAGCTAATTTTACTAATGCAGATTTAAGTAAAACCCTGATGAATATGGTTAATTTAACAGGGGCTAATTTGGCTGGGGCTAAACTAATTAATGCTTATGTTTATAATGCTAATTTGTCAGGGGCTAATTTAAGTAACAGTGATTTAACTAGTGCAAATTTAGAAGGCGCTAATCTGAAAAATGCTAATCTTCGCAATGCTAATTTAACTTTGGCTGTTTTACGATGGGCAAATTTATATCAAGCAAACTTGTCAGGGGCAATTCTCAATGATGCCGATTTGCGAGATACTAATATTAATGATGCTCGAATGGTTTCAGGGTTGTTAGGTCACTATTAATTCCATAGGAAACAATAGTTATTGATCTCAATTGATTGTCTACTAGTCTAAAGGATGATTCGGGAGCGATCGCAACTTCTCACCCTAGACAGTTACTCCTCAACTAAACTATCCATTACTCTGAAATTATCAAAGGTTGAATTTTGAGGAAGTTAGATTATGAATAAGCAAGATAAAACCCCACATTTTACTGCTGATACATCCGATAAAGTAGAAGCTGATAACTATGATCCCCATATAGTTCCCGCAGAAACCGCAGCGCGGAAGGAAAGAGAAGGCGATACTTACAAAACAGTTCCTAGCAAAGGGCGGGAAGCAGCAGCAAACACTAACGACCAAACCGATTCCGCCAGTATTAATACTACCGATGGATATACCGTTGATCGAGAAGGCTTGATCAATAATTATGCGATCGAACCAGAAATGTACATCAATGAACCAGGAGATTTAAGAGAAAAAGAAGCCGAACTTACCGCAGAACGGGCTCAGGAAATCCACGATTTAAGTGAAGACGAAGAGGGTAAATTAACGATGGAACACGATCTGCGTCATCGTGGACAAGGTATAATCTAAAACTTCTCTCGCCCAAAAACGGGAAAGGCGTTGCTATTACTTTCTAATAAGCAACGCCTTTTTATTTGATCAGCTGTTCACTCGTAGATACAAGTTACTTCTAGCTTGGCCTAAATAATTAGAGTTATACTTCCCAAGCTACAGCAAACCTCCTAAACTAGTTAGTGGCAAGCTGGGCGATAGTGATGACGGTAGCAGGGTCTAACTTTGTAGCAAACTACTTTGCAACGAATTCTGGGATGATAGCAGCGGTGGTGTTTATAACGTAGGGGTCTGATCCAAACAACTTTCCTGACGAAAATATGTTTCTTGACGAAAATATGTTTGGTGACTACGTAGCCGCGACCACCATAGTGATGACCATGATGACGACCATACCAACCGCCTGCTTCAGCAGCACTGGGGTTAGCCATAATGCCGAAAGCAACAGATAGAGGCAAAAGCCCCAACAAAGCTAAGCTGGAGAGTCTTTTAACGCTGACGACACCATCAAATAAATAGGCATCATCTTCTCCGAAAACTGCCTCAACGGGAGCAATCTCCTCACAAGTGGAAGCACAATGTAAATATGCAAGCGTTTCCATGTATTGTCTCCTTGTTTGTGGCTAATTACTGAAGGGCTAATTCAGAATTTTCAGCCGAACGAGAGCAATTCTATCCTAAACTTCTGATTTACACTAGATGTTTATCTGTTATATTGAGTTTTCGTAATAAAAATTTATCATTTAATTCATACTTATAAAACAAACTTAATTAAGGACTCATAATCTTGAGTTTTTTAGAGTCAGGTTTAAATTACTATTTAGCAATAAAACTACTGATTAATGAAAGTTCTACCTTGAATCTACCGTACTTATGGCGATCGTTAAAGCTGATTAATTAATGAAATGCTTGCGACAATCAAGAATCCCAGTGCCTAGTCCCCAAAACTAGGGTTTTCCACCACAAGTACGAGAGCCTTCTAGTCTTCGTGATCTTCAAAGGGGTCACTCAGTTGCTTTGCCGGAGGCCCAAAAGCTGTATAGATAGACAAAGCGGTAATTGCAATGATCACCACAGCAATGGAAATGCTAAGAACTGTTGCGGGTTCCATATCTAAGATAAATTATGAGTACGATTCCTTTATAATATTACAGAAGATTAACGAAAGCGCCAAATTAGCTCATAGTCTAGGCGGTGAGCTAAGCTTGTCGTTTTTTTTTCGACAGTATAAGTATTTTAGATTCATACTAGGTGAGACATGGCACAACGGACTTGGTTGGGAGATGTACTTAGACCCTTAAACGCGGAGTATGGTAAAGTTGCTCCCGGTTGGGGAACAACTTCTGTAATGGCAGTTTTCATGGCACTGTTTTTAGTTTTTCTGTTGATTATTCTGCAAATTTACAACTCATCGCTGATTCTCGAAAGCTTCAAGGTAGATTGGACAAGCCTTGGTAGGTAGTTTCCTGCCTTGATCAGGTGAGATAAATTTTCAGCTTTCCCGGCTTGACCGGGTTTTTTTTGTTGACGGCGGGGAACAAAACGAAGTGTTATAAATTAGTTGAGGCAGTTAGAGAGGGTAAAGTTTTGAACATATTTGGGATTGGACTGCCGGAAATGGCAGTGATTCTGGTAGTGGCATTATTAGTTTTTGGCCCAAAAAAGTTACCAGAGATTGGCCGCAGCTTGGGTAAAGCGATTCGCGGTTTCCAAGAAGCTTCCAAGGAATTTGAAACTGAGTTTCAGCGAGAAGCTCAACAGTTAGAGGCTTCGATTAAGTCAGCAACACCAGCTAAGTCTGAAGGAGTTGCTCAGGCTAATTCGGAAACCACGCAAAAAAGTTAAGGTATTTTATAGTTATGAGTTCGGCAGCTGATTCACCGACGTTAGTGATTCCGCAATTAATTGTTGGTTTAGGAAATCCGGGAACAAAGTATGAACAAACGCGGCATAACATTGGCTTTATGGCGGTAGATGCTTTGGCGCGGCGTTGGCAAATTACTTTATCGGAAAATCGCAAGTTTCAAGGGTTTTTTGGGGAAGGTTTGGCTGTCTCAACCGGAAAAATTCGCTTACTTAAGCCACTAACTTACATGAATCTTTCTGGGCAGTCAATTCGATCGGTAACGGATTGGTACAAACTGTCTCCAGAATCGGTGTTGGTGATTTATGATGATATGGATTTACCTTTGGGGAAAATTCGCTTGCGGTTGTCTGGTTCTGCTGGAGGTCATAATGGCATGAAATCGACGATCGCACACTTAAATACAGATAATTTTCCCCGGTTACGAATCGGTATCGGTAAACCATCAACTCCGACAGAAGACAAAGACCCTATTTCCCACGTTTTAGGTCGTTTTTCTAGTAGCGAAACTCCGCTAATGTCGGAAGTTATTCAACTTGTGACAGACGCAATAGAACTGAGTTTAAAACAGGGGGTAGAAAAGGCAATGAGTCTTTACAATAACCGCCAAGTTCTAGCTGAAACTTCGCGCACTAATTAGTTAGGTAAATTGTGGCAAGGCAGAAAGAGAAGGGAAAATTTTTCTCAACCTTACTGCCTTCTGCCTTCTGCCTTCTGCCTTCTAATTAACGCATCCGTCTTTTACGTCGTGCTGCGACTGCTTTGCGTTTGCGTTTTTCTAAGGGTGTTTCAAAATGACGATGATTTTTCACATCAGCCAAGATCCCGGCTCGAGACACTTGGCGCTTAAATCGACGTAGCGCTGACTCTAATCCTTCATTTTCACCTAAGAGCACTTGGGTCATTTTTTCTTCTCCATTATGACGATTGATAGTATTTAGTGCGATCGGTTTGGCTGTTGCCTTGAAACCACCCCAGCCCTAAAGGGACGGGGGTTCAAAGTGCTGTGATGCCTCTATCTGGCTCTCCCAAAATGGTACAACATCCAGATTCTTAGCATCAGCAATGAGAACTTTTGTAGCGACTCGCTCTGACTCTGGAAAATTTCCAAAGGA
>JBAVZX010000949.1:0-4937 GCA_049589015.1 Phormidium sp.
CCCAAAACTGTGTAAGTTGCCAAAAGTAACGCACCTTCCAACCAATTAGAACGTCCATCTAAACTGATTAAATTGGCAACTGTCACTGCCACTGCAACCGCTACAACTTCAAAAGGATTAAAGTTGAGATCCATTGGTTGATGAATTACCAAACCTACTAAAACTAAAATTGGTGCTACTAACAAAGCGACTAATAAACTAGAACCCATTGCTACGGAAACAGAGAGATCCATATTATTTTTGATCGCCACACCAACTGCGGTAACATATTCGGCGGCACCACCAACCAAAGGTAAGAGAATTACACCTGTAAATAAAGGAGTTAAACCTAAACCTGCGGTGGCTTCTTCCACTGCGCCGACAAAAATTTCCGATTCAAAAGCTACCCCAATAGTCGCTATTAGTAACACCCCTAACCATAACCACAAATTCGGTTTATGGGTAGTTTCTTCAGTTTCCGAACCTTTACTAGTTTCGGATTCTAATTCCACTAATCCCACCTCATAAAGATAGCTATGAGTTTTGAGAGAAAACACCAAAGTTAAAGCATACACTAATATTAATACTGCGGCTGCTGTAATGGAAAGATTGAGAATTGCAGATTCTTTTACTCCATTAGATGTGTAAATTACCATCGTGGGTAACAGAATTGCAATTACGGCTAAAGTCATTGTAGAACCATTTACCCGTGCGATCACTGGTTGAAATTCCTGTTCTTTGTAACGCAGCCCTCCTAATAACATGGAAAGTCCCATAACTAGGAGTAAGTTACTTATGATAGTTCCGGTGATGCTGGCTTTAACAATGTCAACTAAACCGGATTTTAAGGCAACTACGGCAATAATTAATTCAGTGGCATTGCCAAATACGGCATTTAATAAAGCACCAATAGAAGGGCCAGAAATAACTGCTACTTCTTCGGTTGCTGTACTTAACCAAATTGCCAATGGTACAATACCTAAAGCGGAAGTGATGAAAATTACCAAAGAATTCCATTCTAAATATTCCGCTGCTAGGGAAATCGGGATGAAAATTAACAAAGCGTAGGAAAGTATTTTTTTGAGGGACATGGTAACTTCTGCTGATGACAAAATAACTTTACCTTTGTCAGCATATCACCCCCTATTGATTAAGTCAGCCAGACGTAAATATTTATCTTTGAAAAAATCTCAAAGCAATCAGAATAATTTTAAATCAAAGCTGATTATAAATTTTATTGACCAAATTTGATTTGCTAAATTTTATTATTTAGTCGAATTTGAGAAAAAAGTCGGTAATTTTCCCCTGGCACTATTGATTCACTATTTCCCTGTTGATCTAACTTGACTAAATTGTATTCTACATCTTCAGTGTAAATAGTAAAGGCAATATTGAAAATTTCTACAAAGTTAATTACCCACTCACATTCCTGTTCTGGCAATTTTTTATAATGTCTAATTAAATCAGCGATACAGGTATCTAAATGAATTCGAGAATGGGGACAAATTAAGACAATCTTCAACAAGAGGATTACTAATGTGATCGTTTTCTTTTGAGATAATAATAAAATAAATAGCTCTGAGGGAGATTTTTGATATTTAATTGTTAAATTCTCAATTAAAAACTGACAGGTTTTGAGTAAGAATAGGCGATTAATTTTTTGTCCTTCATATTCCGGGTGTAGGAATTTTAACTTGGCGGTTAAATTATTACTAATAATGGTATTTACCGGGGTTTCGATAAAGCCAAAAGTCAAGTATTTATGTAGACTTATTTTGAATTCTTCGTAGTTTAAATCCTGAGTTTGGCTGAGGAAAATTCTCGCCAATTGATTGTATTTAAATTCCCCTTGTCTAGCTACCAATTTTTTAATTACATCAACGGTTTTTTCTCCTAAACCAGTGGGATTTATAGAAGAATTTTCTTTGACTCCAGGGGAAATAGAACGAGCAGTGTACATAGCTAAATCAAATTTAAATTTGTCTTTCAATTGTTTCGCTAAGGTTTTAGCGGCTTGTCGTTGTTCCACTGGGTTATTGCATTCAATATATTGGGGTACTAGGAGATAGGAGGTATAGCGATCGCTCCAATGTTCTGGCTTATCTGAGTCATACCGAAAAGCAAAAATCTTTAAATCTTCAAAATCTTTGCTATTCACAAATTTATTCATCCAGTTACTAATTCGGTAAAGTTTTAAAGGTACAGCATGATGACTGATTCTTTGGGGAAATATTTCTACTAAATGACGAATAGCAAGATGCTGTCTAGTAGAATCCCAGTTATTGACTAAGATATAACAGCAACGTTTCAGTGTGTTGATAAACTCGGTTTCATTATTAACTAAAACTATTCTATAAAGAGCTTGTAAAGGTTCTGAATTTAAATCGTATACAGGCTCAATAAACATTTTTCTGAACTCTTGTAACACTACTGCCGGAGAACTTATCCTCACTAATTTAAAAAGAAAGTTATAAATGGTTTGCTGATCTTCTTGGAGATTGCGACGTGCTTGGGTATTTAATTCCAGAGATGAAATTAGCGTTACTGACTCATCTTTTGCAGAATTGCCAGTAACCTCAGTGTTTTGATGCTTAATTGTCGTCATGTTAGTATTGCACCTTCTGATACCTAGTAATCCACAAATTTTCAGTAAATAAAGTTACAGAATTTTTGCCTCAGTCATATCATATATATCTAGCACATTCTAACCTATGCAACTGTCAGAAGTAGTGGCTACTAAAATTAGATGAGTGCAAATTTGCCGTATCATTCCTCACAATCTTAGCCTGATCTAATCAGTCGTCAAGGGTAGATTTACAAAGACGGATACTTAAGTAAAAAACCATACTTTCTCTTACATAGGTCAATGATTGAATATGGCTGATAATCAGGCAAAAAAAAATCAGATTGTCTAAGAAAAATGTGATAATTCTTACTTAGACAATCTCGTAGTAATTTAGATGCGATCGCTAACTAACTCAAGTTGTTAGTTATTAATTTTGGGTAATTTTGTAATCTGCTTTGGTGCGTCAGACATTACAATTTTAGGCGAGGAACAATAATTTTAAGGTTCTGACTCACCCTATGGAATATAACTAGCAACTTGCGTTAACTACCATATTTCACACTACAACCGTAAGGTTGAGTAACAGAATTAGCAACTGGCTTACCGCTAATTAAGGAATTGACAGCATCCCGAACATAATTATTTGCTTTGGCAATATCTGCGGGATCGGGGGTAGGAATACTGTCGATCGCACCCATATATCCAATGTTGCCATCTTTACCAACTACAAAAATATGAGGTGTTGTACGAGCACCATATTGTTTGCCAATTCTACCTTCTGGATCGAGGATAACTGCGGTGGGTGAAGCACTGCGGCTTTTAGTTAATTCATTTGCTTGACTAGCACTAACATAACCTTGCATTCCGGGCGCAGATGAAATAATAGAAATCCAAACTGCACCTTTGCCAGTGACTTCTTTTTGCAGTTTTTGCATATTACCAGAACCGTAATGTTTGCGGACAAAAGGACAGTCGTGATTTGTCCATTCTAAAACTACGACTTTACCTTTAAAATCGGTTAACTGATGTCTTTTGCCGTTAGTATCTACGGCGACGAAATTGGGTGCAGCATTATTAACACGGGCAGCGGCTACTTTGATTTCCGATGATGATTGAATACCATTTTTGTTGGTGGTATTTGTCAAGTTTCCTGCATTGGAAATAGCGTTATTAGAAGCAGTTAAAAGTAGGAAAAGTCCGGTGGTGATACCCAATAAACTTTTAGTTGCTTTCATTTTGGTTGATTCTCCTTTGGGAAGTAATGTTAGATTTGATTCAAGGTATTACGGATGATATCAGGAGTTAAGATTTGTGGTAACACAATTGGTTCCTGAGATTTCGCACCGGAAGGATACAACACATAAAGGGGAACTCCACTGCGCCCAAAACTACTTAATGCTTTTGTAATTGTAGCGTTACGATTTGTCCAATCTGCTTTCATCAATGTGACACCTTTTTGTTGAAAAGCTTGTTGTACTTCTGGTTGACTAAGGGCGACTCGTTCGTTGACTAAGCAGGTGATACACCACGATGCAGAAAAGTTAACAAATACAGGTTTACCAGATTGGCGAATTTCCGTCAATTTTTCTACGGTGTAAGGTTGCCAAATGGAATTTTTAGTAGTTTGTTGGGCGGTTTTAAGGGTAGAATTTCCGGCGAGGGGTGCTAAAGTTAGGGCGAGTACGATCGCAACTAACGCCCCAAAAATTCCAACTCTTCGCCAAACTTTCCCCGATGTTTGCGTTTTTTGATACAACCAAGCAGCGAAACTAATTAATACAAAACCTGTTAAAACCGCTGCTAAACCATCGCTTCCCGTTTGTAAAGTTAACACCCAAACTAACCAAGCAGCAGCGCCATACATGGGGAAGGCGAGAAACTGGGAAAATGTTTCCATCCAAGCGCCTGGTTTTGGTAATTTACGGCGCAATGCTGGGACAAAACAAATGATTAAATAAGGTAGTGCTAAACCAAATCCTAAAACTAGTAAAATGGCTAATGCAATAGGTGGAGATTGAGTAAGTGCAACTCCGATCGCAGTTGCCATAAATGGCGCACTACAAGGAGTTGCCATGACTGTAGCAAAAACTCCGGTAAAAAATTCGCCTTTGTAGCCATTTTTCGCTGCTAAATTTTGCCCAATTCCCATTAAAGAAGCGCCAAAAACGAAAACTCCTGAAAGACTTAAACCAACGGCGAATAAGATATAAGCTAACAGCATGACAATGATTGGTGATTGGAGTTGAAAACCCCAACCAATTTGTTGCCCGAAGGATCTTAGGGTTATGAGTGCGATCGCTAAAACCGCAAAACTAACTAACACTCCCGCCGTAAAAGCAACCCCACTAATTCGCGCTTCTTTAGCACTTTTTTGAGCAGTTTGGGCAATACT
>JBAVZX010000950.1:0-1972 GCA_049589015.1 Phormidium sp.
CTGGAGGTGGAACCTCCCAGATCCTCGTTCCCAGGTTCAACCTGGGAACGAAGAATGGAGGCTCTGCCTCTAGGTGCAAGATCTGAGTAGGCCGTTAAGCAAGCTAAACAAGTGGAACCACTAAAAATAAGTAATTACCCTTAAATTCAATTGTGAAGTGTAGGAAAAAATCCGAGAATATCCTGATATCCGAAAGCTAGATGAGAAGAGAGCTTTGTAACTTGAATAATCGATTAACAAATCGCATTCAATTAGCTTAATAATTTGAGGAAAACTAATAATGACTGATGCGAATCATGCCAACGGCAATTTGTTTTACTATGCCGATGGTAAAAAAATTCCTTTAAATCCTTCACGTCATTTCGTCGCCGTACAAACAGATATAAAGAATCTGAAATTAATGCAGAAATTGCAAGAAATACCTCAAGAATTATCTGAAGACCCTATACAAGATACATAAATTCCTGTTAATATATTGACTATGGCAACTATCACTTACTGCAAAGGATTACCAACACCAATCGAAGAAATGAACTCTCTAGGTTTCACCGAAATGGAGATGTTCCTAGATTCGTTTGCGCCAGTATTCCGCGACGCAGTTTGTGAAACAGTTAACTTCTTGCTATTAGGTGGCGAATTCAATAAATCCAAATGGAACACTCATCTTCAGCAAAAGTGCGGAATATCAAAACGTCATGCTAATGGCGTAATTAGTTACTCTAAAGGATTGGTTGACTCAGCGAAAGAATGCAGAACCAATCACATCAAAACCCTTGCAGGGAAAGCAAACTCTATTGAAACAGCTATTAAAGGAATTGACAATAAAGTAAAGAGCGGTCGCAAGTTCTATGCTAAGAAAAACTGGCAGAATAGTAAAACTGGTTGCTCACTTTATCTTAGCTGTAATTTGCAAACCAGAAAGACAAATTGGCACGGCTTAAAGTTTGAGCGTCATCAAAAACTAAGAAGACTGCATCGCATCAAGCAACAAATTGAGCATCTAAAAACAGCGCCAATTAAAGTTAAGATTCCTCGCAACCAAATATTCGTTGTTGGTTCCAAAGATGAGAGTTTCGGTAATCAAACTTGTCAATGGGATGGGCTAGATTTAAACTTTCGTGCTCCTGCCTGCTTAGAACCTAAATTCGGTAAGTACGTCAAATCTAGGATTGGTGGTTTCGAGAGGAAGAATAGCAGGCTACCAGCAACGGGAGCAAAGACTTGGCACTTTTACCGCAAGCACGGGAAATGGTGCGTCGCAGTTCAATTCACTCCAGCGCCAGTACAGCGAGTAAGTCGAGATTTAGCTTATGCTTGCATCGGCATTGATATGAATCCCGGCTCAATTGGTTGGGCTTATTGCGATGGAGATGGCAACCTAAAAGCTAGAGGGAAAATTCCTCTCCAAATGGGTTTACCTTCTGGTAAGCAAGATGCTCAAATTGTTGATGCCTGTCTACAATTAGCGGCTTTAGCTAATGTTTTTGCTTGTCCGGTTGTCTGTGAAGAATTGGACTTTTCGACAAAGAAGCAGGGATTAAGAGAACGCAGCAATAAATATGCTCGGATGCTCTCAGGTTGGGCATATAGTAGATTTTATGAATTGCTTGATAGCATCCTAAGCAATCGGGGAATCTCGTTACTTAAGGTTAATCCTGCCTACTCCAGTGTTATCGGACTAGTGAAATATGTCCGAATGTATGGACTGGCTAGTGATGAAGCCGCTGCGCTGGTGATTGCTCGTAGAGCTATGAGATTAGGGGAAAAAATTCCTCGCTCCATAAACGCCTATCTGTCCGTGAAGGACGGAAAGCACGTATGGAGCAAATGGGGCAAATTAAATAAACTTACCAAGAAATCTAGCATCCGTCGTCATGACTACTATGCTATCTCTAACTGGGAGTCTTTGGTTAACCAAGTTGATCGTGAGGTTGATTTGGAAGCTGTTTAGGCGCTTAAGATGATTTCTTGA
>JBAVZX010000951.1:0-2111 GCA_049589015.1 Phormidium sp.
CCATAATTCCGGTTTGGTTACAGTTAGTTCCCGGATTATTATTACTGGGACTTTTGATTTGGTGGTGGATGTTACCCGATGGACATACAGCACCAGTTCGTTCAGTTAAATTTAATGGATTAGCAGATTGGGTAGTCAGTGGTTCTGATGACCAATCTATTCGCTTGTGGCAAGTTCAAGACAAAAATATTAAGCATTTTCAAGTGTTAGGCAAAAACCAAATTGATAAAGCGGTGCGTGTTGTCCGCTATCGACCTTTAGATAACAATATAGTTGCCATTGGGTTAGAAAATGGAGAGATTCAATTGTGGGATTTATTAACCAAAAAAGCTAAAAAATTAGTATCGAAAAAAGACGATCGCGTATTTGGTTTAGAATTTACCAAAGACTCACATTATCTTTTCAGCGGTCATGGTAATAACTTAGTGTTGCAGTGGGATTTGCAAAATATAGATCGATTACCAGAAACTTCCCAAATTTTGCCAACTCCTAACGAACTCAAAATAGATTTCACCGTTTCTGATATCGCATTAGTTGGTAATGAGTCTAAACATTTAGCGATCGCCGGAAGATTCAACCAGTTAGTTTTATGGGATTGGACAGATAAAATTAATGTAATTCCTCGTGTAATTCCCTATTTTAACTCAGGAGGGCAAGATGATTATATTACCAGTATTTCTGTTGCTAATAACAATCCTAACTTAATGGCGGTTGCTGATAACCAAGGCAATATTAGCCTTTGGAATTTAACCGAGTGTTTAGCTGACAACAAAATAGAATGTCAAAAACTAGATAATTGGTCAGTAGATTCACCCGTGAGATCTATTAGCTTAAGCGCCAATGGCTGTTATCTTACCAGTGTAGGAGACGATCAAAAACTAATGCTATGGCCCTTGTCAAAAAATCAACAGCGATCGACACAATTTGCTCAAGGAATAAAGCTAAAACAATTTCCGAAAAAACTCAACAGTGTAGATTTGAAATTAGTAGGTAAACATCTCTTAATTGTTACGGGAAGTGACGATAATGAAGTAAGATTAGATCGAACAGAAACTATACCTGGAACTCAGTGTGAATCAACACAGAAATAACTAAATGGAGCGGTTAATATTAACTAAATTTATCTAGAAAAATTAGCTTAGGAGAAAAATGAGGAGCGATTACAATATATCAGAATTAAGGACACCAGAGATTGAACAATCTCTTACCGCAGGACAACCCCTGACAGCCATTATTAATCCTTCTGGTGAATTAATAGTCCGAAGTGGATCGACAATTGAACTGGGAGTTACCATCAACAATAATGGTAATCAAAGCGCTTTAATAGATGTTTACATTGATGAAGCTTCCCAGCCAATTCACCAATGGTGCGTTTCTTCATCTGAACGGCTAGGATTAGGAATAGGACAAAGTAGTGAAATAATTTTTCAAATTCAGGTTCCGGCGGAAACTTTACCCAGTACCTACAACTACACCCTAGTTATTGATGCGCCACAAAATTATCCAGAAGACACACCAATTTTTCACAAAGGGCGGTTAACAGTACTACCGTTTGTGCAAGAAGCTAAGACCTCTACTGACCCTACCTTTACTCTACAACCAGTCACAAACTCTACCGCTCCAATTCAAATACAACCGGGAGAAACAGTTGAATTATTAGCATTAGTACATAACCGTTCTAATCGAGTAGATCTATTCCGTTTAGTTGTTACCGATTTACCAAATCAATGGTATCGGGTTATTTATACAGAAAATTTTTCTCAAGTAGGTGCGATCGCTGCTGCTAGTGGATTAGAACTTAACCCAGGAGAAAAGGGACAAATCCAAATTTTATTAACGCCACCTGCTGATGCTGAAGCTGCTGTTTATGCACCTACAATGCGGCTTTATTCAGTTAACAATCCAGATTTAGTATTGCTGGATGTTACTTATATTCAAGTTTTACCAATTTATTTATTAGATATACAACTACTCACTTTAATCGGTACAGTAAGTAATCAATCAGGAGTTTTTGAACTTCGATTATATAATTCGGGAAATACCCCTCGGCAACTTATTTTGAATGCTAAAAGTGCTGATGAAAAAGAACATTGCACCTATCAAATAGAACC
>JBAVZX010000952.1:0-3968 GCA_049589015.1 Phormidium sp.
ACCCAAAGTTTCACCTGATGAATTAATTAAGGGAATTCCTAAGTAACTTTCTGCGCCAATGGTAGTTAAATCTCGATCGCTAGGAAACAAGCTTTGAATATTTTCTGGATAGTAGCAAGTCTGTCCTAATAAAATACTTTCACAAGGCGTTCCACACAAATTATATTCAAAGTTTTCTCCTAATTTATTTTCTGTCCAAATTGCTAAAGTACGGACTCTAGTTTTAGTTTCATTGGCAAACTCAGTTACTAGGGAATAACGAACTCTTAAGACTGAAGCGAGATAACGAACACAGGAATTAAAGAACTCATCGCCTGTTTTTGCTGCTGTTCCTTCAACAATTAATCTTAAAGCTTGTTCTCTGTGTTTGCGATCGGTAATATCTTCGGAAATACATAATAAGTGTGTAATTTGGTTTTGACTATCAAACAGAGGGAATTTTAAGACTCTGGTTAAAATTTTCTCTTGATTAGCTGTAGTAATTTCCATTTCAGGAATTTCTAATAATGTTTCTTGTTCTATTACTGCTAAATCCTGTTGACGGAAAAAGTCTGCTGATTCTTGAGAAATTAACTCATAGTCGTTAAAACCAAGTCCTTGTTCTTTGGTAAAACCTAAAATCTTTTCGGCGTTTTTGTTAATTAAGACGTAGCGAAAATCATTATTATTATCTTTGGCAAAAAGTCCTAAAGGAATGTTATTAATGATCGTATCTAAAAATTGTTGAGAGTGTTTTACTTCTTCTTCTAAACGTTTGCGATCGCTAATATCCACAATCATAAATTCTAAGCAAGATTCTTCAGCATTAATTCGTGCTGAAAATAACCCCCAACTAATTCCTCCATCTTGGCGAGATAATTGAATTTCAAAATTGCGAATTTCCCCATTTTGTTCCATTTGGGAGATCATCCAATGACGATCGTCGGGATTAACATGAAATTCCCCGGCGCGACGTTTACCAATTAATTCTTTAGCTGACTTATAACCGATGATTTCCGCACAGGGTTGATTAGCATCTAAAAATAGTCCGTCTGATAACCGAGAACGTCCAATTCCTACTAAAGAATTCTCAAAAATATGGCGGTATTTTATTTCGCTACGTCGCAAAGCTTCTTCGGATTGTTTGCGATCGCTAATATCCGTTACCACACCTTCTAAACAATTTTCTTCCACATTTAAACGCACCGAACATAATAACCAGAAAATTGTGCCATCGCGACGGCGAAATTGCACTTCGTAGTTATGTAATTGTCCGTTTTTTAGTACTCGATCGACTGCGGTTTGGCGATCGCCTTCATGAATATAAAAATCCCTAGTATATTTCTTTTTAATTACCTGATCGGGAGAACTATATCCTGTTAGTTCAATAAACTTTTGATTAGCATCTAAAATTAATCCATCTTCAATTCTGGTTAAAAGAATTCCTACTTGAGAGTTTTCAAACAACCGCCGAAATCTTAATTCACTGCGGCGCAAAGCTGCTTCGGCTTGTTTACGTTCGGTGATATTTCTAGACAAGCTAAAATCTAATCCTTTGCCATCAAATTCTAAATAATAAGCAGAGACTTCTATTGGAATTAAATCTCCCGTCTTGGAAAGGATAATAGATTCAAAAGTTAGACTTCCTTTCTCTTTAAGTTCTTGCCAATGTTCGGGCCAAATTTCTTTAGGATAGTTAGGATCGATATCATGAACTGTTAATCCCAGTAATTCTTCTCTAGGAAATCCCAATAAACGACAAGAAGCTTGATTAACATAATAAATCCTTCCCTCTTCATCGCAACAACCAACATTATCAGAAATTTGATCTAAAGCAAACTGACTAAACCTTAATCTTTCTTCAGTTTTCTTCTGTTCTGTAATGTCGCGAAAACTCCAAACTCGACCAATAATTTCTTGATCTTTCCATTGCGGTTGAGAATAACGTTCAAAAATTCGATCGTCTTTAAACTCTACTAAATCTAAAACTACTGCTTCTGGATGATTAATAAATAAATCCCAAACCCTGGCAAGAAAATCTTCTGGATCTTTTGTTTGTGCAGCTAAAAATTGCAGCCTTTCATCTTCTTTACCAGGAAGTAATAACTCTTCTGGCATTCCCCACATTTGTAAAAATTTACGGTTATAAATCGGCGCATTTCGGGCGCGATTTATTACTAAAATTCCATCAGCCGTTGATTCTAAAGTCGCTTGTAATAAAGATAAATATTCTTGCTGTTCTTGTTTCTGATTTGTTGATTTATTTTGCTGAGTAACATTTTCAATTACTAAAATAATAGAAGAAATATTACGATCTATTTCTACAGAATTACCAGAAATTTTTAAGATTAACTGAGTATCACCTTGAAAAAACGCATATTCTGTTGTTTCATATCCCCCATTTCTAATTTTTAGATCGGGATAAGCATCAGAATTCAGAGGTTTCTCCGCCTGTTTTAAAGGTAACAATTCACAGAAGTTACTTCCAACAATTGAGGAACTTGTTCCTATGAGGCGAGTAAAAGCGGAATTACACCATTCTATCTGGTGATTTTCGCCTAAAAAAACAACTGCATTTGCGATCGCATTTAGCGCCACTTCCATTTTACTAATAGTAGCTTGCAGTTGACTTACCGACTTTGACTTTTTACTGCCCATAACTGTAGGTTCCCCATTGAAAAGTCAATCGATATTAGATCTTAGACTTTAGATTTTAAAATGGCAAATTTTTATCAGTGGGATGGTGCGTTACGTTATCACTAACACACCCTACAAAGTGCGGTTCAATTAAAACTTAAATTACTCTAAAGATTTACTAGCAACTTGATAAAGAGATTGTAGATTCATTCCCTCTCTAGGATATTCTACAATGGCGAAATTGCAACTTACTTGAAAGCGGCTACCGTCTGGTGCAGAGAAAACTTGTTGACGCAAATTAGTTAAAATATCAGTTAGGCGATCGCCAGCTTCCACCTTACTTAAACCAGGCATCCCCACCACAAATTCGCCATTTCCCCAATAACCTAAAACCTCATCACCTCGAAAAGCAGATAGAAACAATTGTCCCCATCTTTGTAACACCTGATTCCCTACATTATGTCCATACTGAATGTTAACTTGGCGCAGTTGAGAAACACTAAAAATTGCCAAACAAACAGCAGATTTATTTATCTCAGCTTGCTGAAGTAAACTTTCCAAATCTCGACTAGATTTCAACTGATTCAAAACTCCCGTTAGGGGATCTTTAATCGAAAGAGTTTGCAGTAAACGATTCCGTTCCAAACGGTTAGAAATTCTGGTTAATAATTCCACCGCTACCACAGGTTTCACCAAATAATCATCTGCACCAGCAGCAAACACCTGTTGCACAATTTTCACATTTTTATGAGCAGTTAAAAACAAAATTGGTAACTCTTGCCAATTCGGATCGCTACGTACCGCCTGACAAAGTTCAATCCCACTAATATGAGGCATTTCCACATCTAAAATTAATAAATTTGGCGAGACATTATTCAACACTTCCCAAAACTTTAAAGGATCATTTAAACCCGTGATTCGCATTCCCCAAGGTGACAACATGGGCGGTAAAGTTGCCAGAAACATTGGATCGTCATCTACCACTAATAAATTAACTGTTTGGCAACGACTTTGCTGTAAAATCTGCGAAGCTAAATCCCAGATTTGAGTTGCTGTGACAGGTTTAGTTAAAAATCCTTTTCCTCCCGATCGCGCTACTGTAATTCTATCTACCAAACAATCACCAGCAGCGAGAACAATCACCGGAACTACTGGCGTTCGTTGCGCCAAATCTGCGATCAATTCTAAACTTTTTTGCCGCTTTCCCACCTCATCAATACTTAACACTACTAAGTCAGGCGTTTTACTTTGCAACCAATCTTTAGCCGCTTCTAAAGTTGCTACTTGTGACCAATTTTCCCCGGTTGATTCTGTTAGTTCTTGTAAAGTTTTACCGAGTTCTGGGTTAGGAT
>JBAVZX010000953.1:0-5801 GCA_049589015.1 Phormidium sp.
GTATTCTGACAATCTTCATGGACAAACTTCGGAGTTAAAGCCGCACCACCTAAAATTACCGGAACAGTGATTCCCCTTTCGTTAAAAACCTCCAAATTCTCCTTCATAAAAGCAGTGGATTTCACCAACAAACCACTCATCGCAATACAATCTGCTTTATGTTCTTGGTAAGCTTCAATGATGTTATCAACTGGTTGCTTAATTCCCAAATTCACAACTTTGTAACCATTATTAGAAAGAATGATATCAACCAAGTTTTTCCCAATATCGTGAACATCACCTTTCACAGTGGCAATTACCACAGTTCCCTTAGAATTATTGCCAGATTCTTGCTTTTCCATCATCGGTTCTAAGTAAGCAACTGCTGCTTTCATCGTTTCCGCAGATTGCAAGACGAAAGGTAATTGCATTTGCCCAGAACCAAATAACTCACCGACAACTTTCATGCCATCTAATAAGAAAGTGTTGATGATTTCTAAGGGTTTATATTGTTCTAATGCTTTGGCTAAAGCATCCTCTAAACCAATCCTTTCGCCGTCGATAATGTGACGTTTCAAACGTTCTTCAACCGGGAGATTGGCATCCTCAGATCGATCGCGCTTAGTAGTCTTCCCTTCAAACAATGTAGTTAACACCGTCAAAGGATCGTAAACACAAACATCCCCAGCAAATTCCCGTTCATTATAAATCAACTTCCGGCAAACTTCTTGATGTTCCGGTTCAATTTTCGCCAAGGGTAAAATCTTGCTGGCGCTAACAATTGCCGCATCCATTCCCACCGCCATTGCTTCATGCAAAAACATAGAATTGAGCACAATTCTCGCCGCCGGATTTAACCCGAAAGAAACATTAGAAACCCCTAAAAGAACATGACAACCGGGTAATTCTTCCCGAATGCGGCGAATAGATTCAATTGTCGCTTTACCGTTTTCTCGATCTTCTTCAATCCCGGTAGAAATGGGCAATGCTAAAGTGTCGAAAAAGATTTCTTCTGGTGGGATACCATATTCTACAGCTTGATTATAGGCGCGTTGAGCAATTTGGAATTTCTTATCAGCAGTTCGCGCCATTCCCTCTTCATCAATCGTCCCAATTACTACTCCCGCACCATACTTTTTCGCTAACTCTAAAACCTTAAAGAAACGTTCTTCGCCATCTTCATAGTTAGTCGAATTAAGTATACACTTACCTCCGGCAACTTTCAGCCCCGCTTCCATTTTTTCCCATTCCGTCGAGTCCAACATCAAAGGCAAAGTTACATTTGTTACTAGCCTTGATGCCAATTCCCGCATATCCCGCACACCATCCCGACCCACGTAATCCACGTTGACATCAAGGACGTGCGCCCCTTCTTTGACTTGGGCTTTCGCCAAAGCGACCAAACCATCCCAATCTTCAGCGTTTAGCAAGTCACGGCATTTTTTAGAACCGCTAGCATTCAACCGTTCGCCAACAATTAAAAATGAGTTGTCTTGCTCATAAGGCTGTGCGGTATAAATTGATGCCGCACAATGCTCGTAATTAAAATGACGTTCCTTTGGTTGCAAAGATTTACCAATTTCCGCCAACTGTGCAATGTGTTCAGGGCGAGTACCGCAACAACCGCCAATTACTTGCACACCCCAATCTTCGATAAACTTCATCAACGCCATGCGTAGTTCGATCGGGGTAAGTTTATAATGTGCATGACCGCCAATATTTTCCGGCAAACCTGCGTTGGGAATGCAAGAAACCACGAAGGGCGAACTTTGGCAAAGATATTTGATATGTTCTGCCATTCTATCTGGCCCAGTTGCACAATTTAGACCCAAAATATCGATCGGGTAAGGTTGCAAAATTGTCAAAACTGCGCTGATGTCAGAACCTACCAGCATAGTTCCTGTACTTTCCATTGTCACCGAAACCATCATCGGACGGCGATCGCCTTTTTTGCGAAACACCTCTTCAATTCCATTCAACGCCGCCTTAATTTGCAGCACATCTTGACAAGTTTCCACAATGAACAAGTCAACCCCACCATCAAAAAGCCCTTCCGCCTGTTCGACAAAAGCGTTTTTCAATGTGTCAAAATCAATATGTCCCAAAGTCGGTAACTTAGTTCCGGGACCCATTGAACCTGCAACAAAACGCGGTTTTTCTGGGGTAGAGAATTCGTTGGCGACACTTTTGGCAAGTTCAGCAGCGGTTTTGTTGAGATAATACGCCTTATCCGCCAAATCATATTCTGCCAATACTACAGAAGTTGCGCCAAAAGTATCAGTTTCAATCACATCTGCACCAGCAGCGAGAAAGTCGCCATGTACTTTAGCGACTGCTTCCGGTTTAGTGTGGACTAAATACTCATTACATCCCTCATATTCTGGCCCTCCAAAGTCGGCGGCGGTGAGGTTTTGTGTTTGTAAGTTGGTGCCCATTGCGCCATCGAAGACGATAACAGGACGTTCGGGACTGTGAAGACGTTGGAGGAAAGAACTACTCATAATATAAACTAAGAGGTTTGCCAGATTAAGATATAACGCTTAATCTATTTTTGCAGAATCTATTTCAATTATCCGACCTCGGTGCCAGGTATCGGAAACCCGTTAACCGATGGTAATGGCGAAGACTCATTCCTGACAAGGACACAAAATTCTGTATTTAGATCGCACTGTTCAAGATAAAACTTTCCAAACTTTGTTACTGCAGTAAGTCCTTTTGCCAGTAGTAGTAGTTCGTCCAATTCTTTTTGAAATAAATCACGAATCTCTTGCATATATTAGATTTTCTTTAAGTTAATGATCAGACAGATATTCCTTAGCATTTTAATTGCTCTTCGTGTAACCCCGAATTCCATTCGCCCACAACATCAAAAAAGACTGTAGGTTAAATTTTACAAGTCTCGATGCGAGAGAAGAGTTCAGCACATCCCGCCCTTTCAATTACTAACACTCGCATCAAAAACCGAGCAGGTAGATGCCCAAAAGGGGCATTTTGGGAGAAGGTGAGGTCTTCATAGTTCTTCCAGTATTCTTTCTGTCTAACATACCAGCCTACACGATCTCCAAACTTCTGGTAAATTGTGTAATCCCATTCTCCAGATTTATCCGTGAAAGTTTCCCAGATACGCTTTTGCACCGAAAAGCCAAAGCGCCCATTGCTGTATTTTACCCAAAGTTGATCTGTGGTGCGTAAGTCAATGCAAGGAAAATTGTTGATACTTTCGATATCAAGCCAGCTTAGATCTTCTCCTGCTACCTTTATCATTACCGCCAGTGTTTCTCGATCAGCCTCTCGCCAATTTCCTTCCTTCAATAAATCTCGCAACTTCTGATAGTCTACTCCTTTATCTGAGCTTAAATCATCCTCTAAAATAGTCATATCTAATCCTTATAATTATTTGTAAGATTTTATCACATGGCTAAATTTTGCCAAAAAGAGAAAGACGATCGCATTCTATAATTCTAAAGCTACTCTTAAACAATTATTCACCTCATCCATACTTTCAGCTGAAAGAGATCCTAGTTTTCTGACAATCATCTGCCTATTTAAGGTAAAAATCGACTCGCAGCGAACTACAGAATCAACCCTAATACCAGCAGTAGAAATTTCATCTCCAGTTATCAAATATTGTGTTGCTGTCAGAGAACGATTAGTGTTAGAAGTACAAGCAACAATCATTACATCATCAAGAATCTGGTTAAGTCGATCTGCTGAAATAATCACAGCAGGACGAAGTTTAAACTCTTGAAGCTGAGTAGATGGCATTGGTACTCGGCACAAAACCACATCACCGCGCTGTAAATTCATCGGCAAAAATTTCATCATAAATATCATTTTCTGCGCTTAACCAATCTTGATAAGCCTGGGATACAGGTATTGATTGAGCAGCATTTTTTCGGTTTTTTAAGGAAATAGCTAAATCTAACACAACTGACAATTCCTCATCTGAAAAGTGCTCGATCGCACTTAGCAGTTCTTGACGGATCTTCATAATATTACCTGTTGCTAGCTATATTCTAAATACATACTTTAATTCTACTGTGTAGTTGATGCGAGTTTCTCAGCTACTGGGGGAATAAACAGATTGTAACTCATTGGTGTTCTTGTTCAATTTGTGCGATCGAATTTATAATTGCTGAAACTGTGCTAATAACCAAGCACCAGCAGTTGCGGGTATGGTTGCGCTACCGCAGTGAAAAATACTTTGGCGGACACCGAACACCACCCAAGTCGAAACGAAAGTCGAAATAGTATTTTTAAAAGAATCATAATTTCTGTTAAAATCAATATCTGCCACTACATTCCGGTCTGTTACTGGCGCATTGGAGAAAAGCTGATTCAAGCCATCCAACTGAAACATAAATTTCCTGCTCTTAGACTGGCCCCAGGTATTTAATTTGGGATAGGGGCACCACTAGGAGTAATTACATCTATGACATTTCGTAACCTCGGTCTTTCGATCGATCTGCTTCGTGCTGTTGCTGACTCTGGCTACACAGAACCAACGCCGATTCAGCAGCAAGCAATTCCCGCTATCCTGCAAGGACAAGACGTTTTCGCCAGTGCCCAAACTGGAACAGGAAAGACTGCTGGCTTTACCCTACCTCTACTGCAACTCTTGGGTACCACCAACCCCAGCAAGGGATATCGCACACCTCGCGCCCTCATCCTCACTCCCACCCGCGAACTGGCAGATCAAGTTAACGATAGCGTCAGAACTTATGGTAAATACCTGTCTTTGCGATCGGCAGTAGTATATGGTGGTGTGGGAATTGCACCGCAAATTCAAATGCTGCGTCGGGGGATTGATATTCTAGTCGCCACACCTGGAAGGTTGCTCGACCACCTTGGACAAAAAACCGTAGATTTATCCCACATAGAGATACTAGTGCTGGATGAATGCGATCGAATGTTAGACATGGGTTTCATCCACGATATCCGCAAAATTTTGGCGCAATTGCCCTCATCTCGGCAAACGCTGATGTTTTCTGCCACTTTCTCTAAACCGATTCAGCAACTTGCCAATACTCTGCTGAAATCTCCAATCCAAATCGAAGTAGCTCCCCGCAATACCGCTGCTGAGCAGGTGGAACAGGTGATTCATCCTGTGGATAGCGATCGCAAACGAGAACTCCTTTCTTATATGATCGGGTTCCACAATTGGCAACAGGTGCTAGTTTTTACCCGGACGAAACATGGAGCCAACCGTCTAGCCGAGCAGCTGGCTAAAGATGGGCTGAAAAGCACCGCAATTCATGGTAACAAAAGTCAGGCAGCCCGCACTCGTGCCTTGCAAGACTTTAAGCAAGGGAAAGTGCGGGTATTAGTCGCCACTGACGTAGCATCACGGGGTCTAGATATCGACCAGCTTCCATTTGTGGTAAATTTTGAACTCCCCCATGTCCCAGAAGACTACGTGCATCGCATTGGTCGCACAGGTCGCGCTGGAAATGTTGGACGAGCGGTTTCCCTAGTCTGTGAAGATGAATATCCACTACTGAAGGACATCGAACGGTTGCTCAATCAAACCCTTGTCTCATCTATGATTCCAGGGTACGAACCAGCATCAATTGTCAAAGCTAAGGCAGACCAACCGAAGCCTCAGAGATCGAATCAACGTCGCAGTAACCGGGCAAAATCTCAGCCACCATCTGCACCCACCCGCAGCAAAAAACCTGCCTCACCAGGTCGCGCTCACAAAAGGCTGCACACTGCTTAAACTCCCAGCGATTGCCACCTAAGTTAACTGAGATCTTGCACTCCAGGAGGTGGAACCTCCCAGGTCCTCGTTCCCAGGTCTTCGTTCCCAGGTCCTCGTTCCC
>JBAVZX010000954.1:0-8918 GCA_049589015.1 Phormidium sp.
GGTCAACTGGTATTAATTGATTTTGGTACTGTGCGGGAAATAACTGACACTTACCTTGCCAAAATGGGAAGTAATAAAGAATCAACAATTGCTATTGTTAGTTATGGCTACACACCATTAGAACAAATTAATGGAAAATCTTTACCTCAATCAGATTTCTTTGCATTAGGACGAACATTTGTATATCTTTTAACTGGGAAAGAACCGAGTGAATTTGAGGAAGATGAACAACTAAGATTATTGTGGCGAGAAAATGCGATCGATATTTCTCAGCCTTTAGCCGATCTAATTGATTGGTTAATGGAAGCTTCACCAGTTAAACGTCCAGTAAATACAGATATTATCCGTCAATATTTGCAAGCTTTAGAATCTGGTACTTTGAATCAATTACAGGAGTTTAGAAAGCTTTCTCTGGGAAAACAGAAGCGAGGAGTTTCCGCAATTACGACTTTAATTGAGTTACCAAAATTGCAATTAAAATGGAAATTTTTGATGTTATCTAGTTTGACTGTGACTGGTTTAATCATGGGTGTGCGGTATTTAGGATGGTTGCAAAATTGGGAGTTATCAGCTTTTGATTGGTTGATGCGATCGCGTCCCGGAGAAGTAATAGACTCACGGCTTTTAGTAATAGAAATAACTGAACAAGATATTAAGAAATATGTAGGCGATCGCTATAAGAAGTCTTCTATTAGAGATGCAACTTTAGCAAAAGTAATTGAAAAATTACAGAAATATCAACCAAGATTGATTGGTTTAGATCTGCACCGCTATCAACCTCGTCCACCTGGACGAAAAGAATTCATTGAACAATTGCAAAAAAATCAAAATATATTACTTGTTTGTTTTTCTCAGTCTTCTATAAATCAATATAAAGATTTTTCACCCTTACCTGAATTACAGCATCAAATTAAAGAAAAATTTGGTTTTAGTGATTTACAAGATACTGATACCAATAATTATGTGCGTCGGCAAGTTTTTCATTTTGATTCCAATTTAAATCCCTACAACTCAACTTGTACAACTCCTTATAGCTTTAGTTTTTATTTAGCCAAACGATTCCTTGAAATTGAAGGAACAACCTTGAGACTTAACCAAAATGAAGAATGGCAAACTGAAAAAGTAGTCTTTAAAAAACTAGCAACTCGTACAGGTGGCTATCAAAACTTAGACGGTAAAAGCAACCAAATTTTAATTAATTATCGTTCTCCTTGGGGACAACAAAAAATTTCCAAATCTCTCTCTTTGACACAACTTCTAGAAGCTGAAACAGATAGTCAACTCAAGCAATTAGTAAACAATAAAATTGTCTTAGTTGGTTATACTGCTCCCATTGCCAAAGATGATTTTAACACTCCTTATGGTTCTATTCCCGGTGTTTGGGTTCATGCTCATCAGTTGAGCCAAATTATCAGTGCTATTATTGATGACCGACCATTATTATGGGTTTTGCCACAATGGGGTAATTTTCAATGGGGAGATCTCATTTGGGTAGCAATTTGGTCTATAACTGGTAGTTTATTAGCTGGGAAATTCCGCAACATCTTGATTTTAATTTGTTTTAATAGCCTTGCCATCTTAGTTTTATATCAAATTTCTTTAGCCACTCTGATTCTAGGCGGCTGGCTACCCTTTGTTCCTTCCGTATTATCTCTGTTCTCTACCCAAGGTCTGATAATTTATGTTAGCTATAGGAAAACACATTTTTAGTCAGTTTTTCCCAGTAGAGCATCTATGCTGATTAACCTATTAAAACTTGGAAAGCTTATACTAGCGATTTTCCTACCTATTGCTAGTATTTTGTTTGATTTTACACCAGTAAAAACTTTGGGTCAGAGTTACTATTCCTCCAGTTCAGTAGCAAATAATTGCAAACAGCAAGTTAATGAGAACACACCCCCACCCATAGATCTAGGAAAACAAGGAGGTGGACAAAATACACCTCCTCCGCCTGGAAGCAGAAGACCTGGTGGCGGATTAGGTGGTAGTGAGTTATGCAGAAAAACAGATAAACCACTGACAGCTTTAGTACCTCTAAATATTCAACAACCATCGACAACTTCAGAACATCCAACTTTTTGGTTTTACATTCCCTTTACACCTGATGAAATTCAATCAATAGAATTTTCATTGCACGATCGCAACGAAAGTACAATCTATCGAACTTCATTTGTTCCCAACAAAACACCAGGAATTATTGGGATTCGTTTACCTTCTGTACCAAAATATGCACTTCAACAAGGCAAGTATTATCATTGGTACTTAATAGTTAAATGCAAATCAGATAGTAATTCTAGCACTGGATTATCAGTCAATGAATGGGTACAAAGAGTTGCATTACCGAGTACTTCGGCTAACCAAATTAACCCCGATATTTGGTATGATTCCTTAACTCAATTAGCTGAACTGCGTCGCACAAATCCAGAAGATAAGGAGATTCAACGCCAATGGATTAATTTATTACAATCTGCGAAGTTAGAAAATATAGCAGGAGAACCAATTGTTGAAATAATTCAACTTCAAGAAAACCAATAATTTTAGCTATGCTATAACCAGTTACCGACTAATACATAAGGTGCCCAAACATTAGGAGATTTATATTGCTCAAACAAGGCTTTTTGAGCAATATTTAATGCTTCTGCTCTTGAGGTACCTTTAGATAATTCTTCATAAAATCTAGCCATTAGTGCGGTATTGGCTACATCTTGTGCTACCCATAAACTTGAAATGGTGCTGCGTGCGCCTGCTCCGATCGCAATTCCAGCTAATCCTAAAACCGCTCGATTATCTCCTTGTGCAGTGTAGCAAGCACTCAGAACTAATAACTCTATTCCTCTGGGTTTAGTTTGGGTGTTAGTTTCAATTAATTGAGCTAAATCTGTCCCTTGTAATAGTTGATTGTAGGCTACGATAAATGTGCGATCGGGAGTTGAACTAAATTCCCCATGAGTTTTAATGTGAATTATCGAAAACTCTTCAGAGGTTAGCAGTTTTTCGATATTTGATTTAGTAAAATTATTGTTAATTAAATCTCTAATTGAGACAATATTATTCTTAATTTCATTTAACTCAGCTTCAAAATATTCAATTTTCTCAAATTCTCTACCATCAATGTTTTGTGGTTCGCCAACTCCTCCGAGAAAAATTTTTGGCTTACGGCTTAAAGGTTTGGGTGTAAAAAGTTCTATTCTGGGAGAAATAGCGATCGCATACTTCTCCATCAAATACTTTTTTCCATCAGACAAAACTGCCATTGGAATGTTTCTTAAGTACCCATCCAAGACAAATACTAACGTTTTAATTGATTGGCTATTACTCAGAGTTTCGTCAAACGGCTGAATTAACCATTGATAAACTTTTTGGGAATTGATAACCACCTCATCTTTACGATTAGATGCTGTTAAATCAGTTCTTAACTCTTTAAGAACCCTTTCTACTTCCTGTTGATTAATCAGAGTTTCGTGATATGATAAATCCTTACCTGGTAATTGCAAAATAATAACCAATCGTCGATCTAAAATAATTGGATAAATTATGGCAGCTTTTGGATCTACTACCTGATTAGTAAACACTGATGAAGCTAGATTAGTGCAGCCAAGCAGGTTTTCAATTTCTGCTAATTGCAACTCATCAATATTTTCAATTGCTAACTTGAGATTTTCTTGACTTGGTTCCTTTTTTCCTGGTTCTGGTTGCAACAATAAATCAACTAGCTGGCGATAGACAGGTTCAACATCATCACGAAAAGAAAATTGACCTTCGGGATTGATAGCAATCAGGTTTTTCCGTAATATTTCTAACGAATTAATTGCTGTCTTGTAAGCTGCAATTGTTTTCGCTTTTTCCCCTTGGATATTGTACAATCTTCCTAACTGCCATTGCCATTGATAAGCAATATCCCAGGCTTGTTCGGATTCAGCTATATTTAAAGCTTGATTAGTTAACTTAATTGCTTCTAATGGTTGTTGATTTAACTCATATAATTTGCCTAAATATCCGAGAGTGTATGCTTGTAACCGCTTATTATTTAAACTTCGGGATTGTTGTAAAGATGTTTCTAAAATTTGATAAATCTCTTTTGATTTAGGAGCATATTTATTTGCAGTTTGATAAAGCTTGAGCAGACTATTAGCTAAGTTAATTCTCGCTGCAACAGCTATGCGATTAAGGGGGATTTGATTGAGAGTTTCGCGGATTTGTAGCCATAAAGTTTCCACTTCTGAACTTTGAGGGTTTTCACTAAACAGGTAAAATTGATTTAGTTGAGTTTGTAATTTTATTAGCGGAGTGGGATTATTTTTCAGGACGGTTTGATAGAATTTTAGAGCTTTTTGAATCTGTTCCTTAGCTTGCTTTTCTTCACCAACTGATTCGTCTCGTTTTGCTTGAGCAAAAGCGGTATTACCTAAACTTAATTGAGCAGCATTAGCATTTTCAGGAGACTGTAAATTTAAGGCAATTTTCCAGCTTTCTTGTAAAATTTTTTCCGACTCAATCAAATTACCTGTGACTCGCCAAACATCACCCAAGTTACGCTTTGCTAGAACTTTTAATAAAGAATCGGGTTGAATTTTGAGAGGTTCTTGGATTTGGATTAATAACTTTTCCGCTTGCTGATATCTTCCTAATGCTTGAAGTGCTTGTGCTTGGTTAATTTGACTACCAATTACACCATTTTTATCGCCAGCTTTGTGATATGCAATTTCTGCTTGTTGCCAACTTTTTAATGCTGCTTCTGCTTCGCCTTGTTCGAGTAGTTTTCTTCCGGTTTCATTACAGGTAATAGCGGTTTGTAAAAAGGTGGAATTTGCGATCGCAAAGCGAGGCGTTAGCCTTATCGCCTCTCCAGCTATTAATATTCGCGGCATAATCTGTGCTACACTTACAGTAACAACTAGTGACAAAATCGCTATAATTAATAATTTTACTAATAACTTTTTCATTTACAACTAGCAGGTAAAAGTATAAAATTAGCTGGTGTGACAGGTGTTTGAGCAATTAAAATTATCTCACCATTTTTTCCTCTTATCCAACCTTGAGCTTCTACAATCTCAGTTTTTTGTGGTTCCTTTTCCAATCGATAATTAATAGCTGATGTCGAACGTTCATCTACCCAAATCCCATCACTAGTAAGAGGTTGTGCTGGATTTGGAGGTACTCCACCTGTTCCAGTAATAATAAAATTAGATGCTTCAACACTAACAGCTTGACACCTGGTATTAATCCGGGGAGAATTGACAATTTGCGGAGTGTTCAACAATCCTTGAGTAGGATCGACATCAGGAGTTTGAATGTCTACAACTCCATCAAATTGCGGCCCTAATTGAGAACTAGCTGTGATATCACTAGTTGTTAGTGTTGGTTCTCTTCTTACTTGTGCGCCGAAAATTCCTTGCGCTTTAATGCTAACTTGACCTCCTTGGCTGTCGATCGAATTTGCCGTAATATCGCTATTTTCCAAGGCTGCTATCACATCACTATTAATAGTGATATTGCCGCCTGTTCCAGTAGCATTAGTGGTAATTTGGCTATTATCTGTCATTCTTAAATTATTACTATTAAGTGTAATATTTCCGAAATTTCCAGCTTTTGTTTCTGCGGTAATTGTGCCGTTTTTTAACTCAATAGAATTGGCTGCGACATTTAAATCACCTGCTGGGCCAGTTCCTAGATTCAGAGTAGCTGCTGTTAACCTAGCACCATCCCGAACGATTAATCGTCTTGTCCGCACAAATACATCTCCAGCCCTACCAGTACCCAAAGTATTGGCAGACACATCACTGGCAAAAAGTGTTGAATTTGAAGTTAATGGCTTGGTAGTAGTACCTGCTATTTCTAATAAATCTACAGCATCGATCGTTACACTTCCTCCAGTTCCCGTGCGTGTAGCAGCTGAAATAGCTGCTCCATTTTGAATTGTTAATGACCTGGTGTATAAGTTCAAACTCCCTGCATCACCGCTACCAAAACTAGAAGCAAATATACCGCTGCGTAACAACCCATCCGCTGAATCTGCTATTACTTTTATTGATTCAGCGGCATTGATTTGAATCGATCCTGCTTTACCTGTACCACCTGTTGTGACAGCGATTTGTGCTCCATCTCTAATTACTAATTCCCTGGTAGCGATCGCTAAGTTACCTCCTTTTCCGGCATCACCAGTGGCAGCAAAAATGCCACTGGGCAGCTGACCCTGAAACAATGTTCCAATCAAATTGATAGTATCTGTAGCTTGAATATTTATATCACCTGCATCGCCAGGAACCGGAGCTAAATCTCGAAATAAAGGGTTACGAACTAATGAAGGGTTGCGAAGCGAGAGAGAACCAATAAAACCGTTTTGGATTGTTAATTTTTCCGTTGCAATGTTAAGGGTTTCGCTTTTTCCTGATGCCATTGTCACAGCACCAAGAATCGAGTTGCCAACAATATTTAATTGCCCTGCTTGAATAGAAATTGTACCTCCATCCTGATTTCCCAAGGTGGCGGCAAAAATGGCGCTGCTATCAGATAAGGTAATGCGATCGGCCTTTATTTGAATATCCCCACCGCCAGAACCACTAACATTAATAAAAGACTGCCGAGATAGGTGAATTTCCCCGAAACCAGTTGCACCTTTATATCCCATTGTATAACCATTACTTACAGGCATAAGGCTAATGCTACTATTACCTGCAACGCTACCTAGCTCAATCCTACCTCCAGGTGCTAGTAAATTACCTTTAGTAGTAAGAATACCTCCTTCGAGTATTATGTCTCCTCCGATTAATGCTAGAGTTTGACCTGAGTTTACCTGCAAACCTTGAAAAGATTCTATTAGCTCTCTAACTACATTTACAATCCTAATCAGCGCTTCATTAACTATCAATTCAGGGGGTACTGCTAGAAATCCTTCAAATTGTGTACGGTCTATATTTCTTGGCTCTGAATTGATGTTAAGATTTTGATTTGGGTTTTGTACAATAATTTTTCCTGGTGTTGAACCAAATTGTAACCCAATGGGAACACTGACAGTTAATAAAGGATTACTTTGAGGCGCTGTTGTGCTAAATTCTGTACCATCAGCAAATTTAATACTATTAGCTGTACTGACAAAAAATGAACCACCTATATTCAACTGTGCATTCGGGCCGAAAATAATTCCATTTGGATTAATTAAAAATAGATTAGCTGTACCGTTAGCTTTAATCAACCCATCAATATTAGAAATGGAGTTTCCTGTAATTCTGCTAAAAATATTTTGAATCTCTAAAGCGTTATTGAAATGGGCATGGCTTTTAGTAGGTATGGAAAATTCTTGAAAGCTATGAAACAAATTGTTACCAGATCTAGTTCCTCCTTCGATTAGATAACCACTTTCTTGAGGAGTTACAACAGAATTAGTTGGTAAAGTGCGATCGGGAATAATTTGTGCCGTTATTGGACTATTTGTAGCTATTTCCCCAATAGCCAGAAAGCCAATACACCAAATTTGGTAAGCACTCTGTTTCATGTTGAATAACATTAGATTATTTTTCCAATGCAGGGTAGCTAGAGATCACCTATTAGCTGAACTCTAACTAAATTTGAGAACTGAGAATAAAGATATACTAACCCTAATGAACTTAATAATTGCCTAATTTTGTTAATTCTTTACCTTTTGAAAAAACTTTGGACTAAAATTTTTGGGCATCTGTTCAAATGCTTTACGCTTTGAGTATCTTTGCGACATCGTTGCAAAGATACTCAAAGCGAGTAATCCTAAAACTGAGGTAGGTTCATCAACAGGCTGAGGTTTAGGATTGATGGATTGAGGATACCAGATCGCCCCAACAGCATCTATATCAGCACCTAAATAAAGGTCTAGATCCCCAATTAAAAATCTAGTTTCATTTCCTTGATTAGGATCGTCAGTTAACCGCACAAATGAAAATAAGCGGTTTTTTGTCCAATGAAAGGCATCAATATCAATAGCTTGAGTTCCCCCAGATACTTTACCAAGGCTATACCATGTCAAACCGTCTTGACTAATATCAACGAATGAATCCTCTCGATCTATACCTGTTTCAAAAATCCACAAATCAGGAGTATTATCACCACTGGTAGATAAAAAATTATCAGTGAATTTTAAAGTTAAACTACCCCCCGCACCCAAGGAAACATCACACTTAAATAAATTTAGTAGTTCGCAGTTGGGTGCGCCTAAAGCTTTGCCAGGATCTCTGGCGCTGGCTATGGGGCTTCCATTTGTGATAGATGGATTATATGAAATCACTTGATCAGCAAAAGAAATAAGTCCATCGGGAAATTCTACACTTCCAAATTTTGCAGCTTGGGCAGCATTAACAGTTTGTATGGTAAGAAATGCGGCTCCAGCTATAATGGTAAATGCCCTTGTAAATGCCATTTTAGGTGTATCCTCTAAACACGATTAATTTTGAAATACTAGTATTGTGAGTTATACTAGGTTGCGTCAAAGAGACAATCTATAAGGGTGAAATTGGTATAAGTACAGCCTTGTTTATATCTTATACTTTACACGAGTATGGGTTGTTTGAATACTGGTAAACCATCGGGAGTTCGGATAATTTTCCCATCCCGATCTCGTTCTACTTCACAAAAGATATAACCCCCATCTACATCTTGTTTTAAATGTAGTCCACCTTCTAGAAATACATAAGCTGGGGGGTGAAATTGGGGAATACCTTTAAATTCAACAATTTGATTGTTTCCATCTCGCAAAACTGGACAAACAACCAACTCGCCAGCTGCATCAAATACCCACCCGTTGTTCTGAGGGTCGCGTACAGGTGTAGGATAAATGGGTAAGTTCTCAGAACTAAGAATAAGTTCTCCTTGAGTATTTCGCATTGGCATCAGAAAAACAGGTTCGCCATTAGGTTTGCGAACAAGTTCATTGGTGTTAGGATCTCTTAATG